>NZ_JAWDJI010000171.1:0-1439 GCF_032465655.1 Paenibacillus sp. 3LSP
ACCAAGATTAACAATTAATTGAATACCATGTCACTTTAGATGCAAGGCTAGTGCGATTTCGCCAGAAATGAACTGTAGTTTTGCAGTTATTTAGGCAATTTCGCCGTCTAAGCCGGAAAATAACTGCACTTTTACATTTATTTATGCAGGTGACTCCATCTCCCGGAAGAATACCCCGCATTGAACTTGCCAATGAATGGAGTAAAGCGAATGGAGCAAGAGTTGGGGGAGCGAACATACAGGGCTGGAATAGCAGAGGGGGCGCAGAGAAGGTGGAAAAGAGGTGAAAAGGTTAGAGAGGGATCGAAAAGTAACAGTAAAAAAGAGGTAGATGAAGCGGAGGAACGAGAGAGAGGGAATTGTGGAAAAAGTAGATGATCTTGAAAAGGTTGGTGGCGGTGGGCGCGCGAGAGGCAGACGTTAGGGACGTTAGGCTGACTGAAAGAAGATAAAGATGAGGAGGTGGAGGGTGTGCAGCATTGGCGAATTAGGGGAGTGACTGCGGCAGTATGGTTAAGCGGCGTATGGGTTTGCTTGAATCAAGGTTTGTATTGGACCGGGCGGCCGGGGGCGCTGCTGCTGGTGTCCGTATGGCTCATTGCGGGTGCGGTGGTTGCAGGCGGATGGGCCATCTCAACTGGATTCGGGCAGAATTTCAGGAAAACGGGCTATGGGCCGCATGAGGTTGGAACGTATAAGCTTGCACTGCATGAGCTTGCACCGTTTAAGTTTGGATCGTCTGAGCTTGAGCTTGGGACGTATCAGCTCGGTAGCGCTGCGCCTCGGGCGGGGTTATGGACAGAGCCAAGCGTGCGGTGGGCTTTGTTGCTAGCGGCAGGGCCTTTGGTCATCGCAGTCGGATACGCTTGGCGGCTGGCCGCGGGGCCGTTGTCGGTGCAATCGACGCTGGAAGCCCTGCGGCTGTGGGCGTTCTTGGGCGTATTTGCTGCGGCGCTAGGGGGGCTAGCCGCAGTGAAGTCCCTGAGTGCCCGCCGTTGGCTTGAGGCCGGATGGCTGCTGATCGGCGGGCTGCTCGCTGTAACGGCACTGGCCGCGGTTTATGGCCTGCTGCCGATCCCCGGCGCGATTCTGCGCACTGCGAATCCAGCCGTATCGGCGACCGGTGCCCGGCTGGGCGGGCTGCTCCAGTACCCCAACGCCTTCGGTGCCGTGATGGCGGCGTTTCTCCTGGAGCGGCTGATGCGGCTCGCGAGGATGGAGCGGGCCGCTTTTACGCGCGCAGGCAGCTGGCGCGGGCAGCGGGCGGGGGCTCTCGCCCTGCTGTTCGCCCTCGCCCTGCTGCTGAGCGAGTCGCGCGGCGCGCTGACCGCTGCGCTGGGCGGCTGGGCCGCGGGCCTCGCGCTGCTGCGCGGGGCCGAGCGCCGGCGCTACGCCTGGCACAGCGCCGTCTTCGCGGGCGCGGCCGCCGTGCTGGCGCG
>NZ_JAWDJI010000172.1:0-35673 GCF_032465655.1 Paenibacillus sp. 3LSP
GGGCTGGGCGCCGCCGGCTTCCGCGCCGGCGGCTTTAGCGCGGCAACGCCTGCCTGTGGCGGCTTGCCGGCCGCCGGCAGCACCGGCGCGCTGCGGAGTTGCGCCGCCGTCCAGGCATCGCGCCGCTCCTTCGCCTGCATCGCGGCGCGCATCTGCTCGCGCAGCTCGCGGCCGACCTGCAGGATGTCATGCTCGCTGGTCGTGGCCGATGGTTTGCGGATGAAATCGAAGGCTCCAAGCTCCAGTGCCATGATCGTCTCCCGCATGCCTTGTTCATTGATGCCCGATAACATAATGACCGGCAACGGATGTTCCTTCATGATGACCCTGAGCGCGTCCAGACCGTTCATTTCCGGCATTTCCACGTCCATCGTCACCAAGTCCGGTCGAACCTGTGCGATTTGCTCAATGGCTTCACGTCCGTTCTTGGCCGTTGCCGAGACCTGAAAAGCCTCGTCCTGTTCGATCAGATCCGAGATAATCTTACGCATAAACGCCGAATCGTCTACCACCATCACTCGATAAGACATCAACGTTCCACTCCTGTTCCTTTACGAAGAATCATTTTGCCAGTTTTAACCATTTCTGCATAAATCCCTTGATTCCCGATAAAGTATCCTTCGGCTTGGTTTGCGGAACATTCAGATAAGCCAACGCCAATCGCTGAATATCGCGCGTTGCCGAGCAACCGGGGAAAGCGATGGAGAAAGGAACTTGCTTCTTGACCGCCTGCATCACATGCGGATCGTCGTTGAGGTAGCCCAACACGGGAATTTCCATATCGAGAAAACGGCTGGCGACCAACGAAATTTTATCGGCAACCTGCTTCGCCTCAAGCTCCCCGGAAACCCGGTTAACGACTAACCGGAACGGCAAATTTTGATCCATTCCATGAACAACCTTGATCAAGGCATACGCATCGGTGATCGAGGTTGGCTCCGGTGTCGTAACGACCAGACACTCATCGGCAGCGGTGATGAACTTGAGGGTTTCCTTCGACAAACCGGCACCTGTATCGAAAAGGATGAAGTCCATCTCCTCGGAAATTATCTCGATCTGCGAGGTGAAGTAATTCAGATCCCCTTCGGACAGGGTGAACAGTTCGGCGAGCCCGGAGCCGCCCGCAATAAAGGGTAATGCATGCGTGCCCAGCTCCACGATTTCCGTAATGTTCTTTTCTCCCTTCAGCAGGTGGTACAAGTTATATCTCGGCCTGATGCCCATTAACACGTCGATATTTGCCATACCGATATCCGCATCAAAGATCAGTACTTTGCGTCCAAGCGACTTTAGTGCTAAAGCAAAATTCAACGTGAAGTTGGATTTGCCTACGCCGCCCTTGCCGCTGCTAATTGTCACGATCCGGGCTGAATCCTTGCGGGCGGTTGCTCCTGCCGCCTCTCGATGCGAAGATACCAATTGTCTGAGTGCTTGGGCCTG
The DNA here is from genome assembly GCF_032465655.1 of Paenibacillus sp. 3LSP. NCBI lineage: Bacteria > Bacillati > Bacillota > Bacilli > Caryophanales > Paenibacillaceae > Paenibacillus > Paenibacillus sp. 3LSP. The sequence continues at coordinate 1,441 of NZ_JAWDJI010000172.1, forward strand.
GTCATTCATGGCTTCCGCTCTCCCAGCAGCAGTTCAACCATTAACTTAGCGTCCGCCTGCAGCAGGTCATCAGGTACATTTTGACCATTGGTCAGGAAAGACACCTTGAACGGGTACTCGCTTAACAAATTAAAGATCGCGCCGGTCGTTTCCGTTTCATCCAGCTTCGTAAAAATCAACTTATCCAATTTATATTTGCTAAAGTGCTCGGTAATCCGTTTCATGTCCTGCACTTTGGAGGTCAAGCTAAGGACCAAATACGTCTCGCTGACATCCGAAGGAGCAAGTAAGCTGTGCAGCTCCGCCACAAACAGCTCATTTAGATAGTTCCTTCCGGCCGTATCCATCAGAATCAAGTCACAGTGCTCTAAGCGTTGCATAGCCCGTTGTACATCACCGGGGGACTGAACGACCTCCAGAGGCACATTTAAGATCGTTGCGTACGTGCGCAGCTGCTCTATGGCCGAAATTCGATAAGTGTCCGCCGTGATGAACCCTACCTTTTTGTGCAACCGGAAAATTTGATCCGCCGCAAGCTTGGCAATGGTTGTCGTCTTCCCAACCCCGGTCGGTCCGGCGATATATACGATCTTTGTCTGATCGCCGATCCCCGCATCAATTCGGTGATCTAGGAAGCTGGTAACGATGGTCTGAAGCCTAGCCCGCATGTCGTCATCGCTTAATGTCTTGCCTGAGCTTAACCAGGCTTCGTAAATTTCTTCTACCCACCGACCGGCAAGCTCCATGCCCACTTCTTGGTTCATCAGCTGTTGTTGGATCGCCTGTAAACCCGGCGGGAATACCCGGCTGTCAGCTTGCTTCTTCGCCAGCTCGCTGAGCCACATCTTCATTTGCTGAATTTCTTCCAGCAAGCGCTCTTCTTTGTCGGAGTTGGCGCCCCCTAAATCCGTCTTGCTTAGGATTTGCTCGGAATCTGTCGCTCGTGCGATCGCCGCCTCCAATCGAGCTGAAGCCACTGAAGCACCGCTGGAAGTGGGTTCAATGGAGGTTTGATGCATTCCCAGCTCCGTCACCGGCGCCTGCGCCACTGGCGGCATGACCGCGGTGATGATCGGCTCCTCTCGTTCCTGACCGCCTATTGTCGTGAGAACCGGGGAAGCAGACACAGCCTGCGGCGAGGCAGCAGGCTGGGCTAACTGCGACGTTTTGCGGTATGCCTCCGGCACGGCTTGGCGTGCCACAGGAGCCGGAACCGACGGCTGTGCCGGCAAAGGCGGTTTGGCTTTGGGTGCCGGTGCCGCCTTTTCCTCCGTCGCAGCAATCACTTCAATCTTCTTTTTCTGGAACATGCCGAGGAAACCGCCGAGCTTCACTTCCTTTGTGCTCAAGATGACCGCATCCGAACCCAGCTCACTGCGAATTTTCAACATGGCGTCAGGCATCGTGTCGACGATATATCGTTTTACTCTCATAAATTCACCACCCCGACACTTTGAATTTCAACATTGGGTTCCAACTCGCTGTAAGATAACACCGGAATATCTTGCATGCTGCGCTCGATGATTTGGCGCAAATACATCCGGATCGTTGGCGAGGTGAGCAGGATCGGTTGATGGCCCGTTTGGACCAAACGGTTAATTTGTTCGGTCAGCTTCTGGAAGACCGTTTGCGTTGAAGCTGGGTCCAGGGCCAGATAGCTGCCTTGTTCGGTCTGCTGCACACTCTCGGCGATTTTCTTCTCCAGGTTCGGTCCCACAGTAATTACGCGCATCGTTTCACCCGGTTGGGTATATTGCTGGGTAATTTGTCGGGATAACGCTTGTCTGACGTATTCGGTGAGCACGTCCGGATCCTTGGTATAGGTTCCGTAATCTGCCAGTGTCTCGAAAATGGTCACCATATCGCGAATCGAGATCTTCTCTTTAAGCAATTTGGCCAGCACCTTCTGGACGTCACCAATCGACAACACCGACGGTATTAATTCATCGACAAGAACCGCATAATTTTCTTTGAGGTTGTCGACCAGGGCTTTCGTCTCTTGACGGCCCAGCAGCTCATGCGCATGCTTCTTAATCAGCTCTGTCAAATGCGTTGCCACGACAGACGGTGGATCAACTACGGTATAGCCCGCCAATTCTGCCCGATCCTTGGTCGCTTCATCGATCCAAAGGGCCGGTAAGCCAAACGCAGGTTCGCGGGTCTCGATACCTGTAATCGAGTCATCATCCACCCCTGGACTCATGGCTAAATAGTGATTAAGTAATAATTCACCACCGCCTACGACATTTCCTTTTATTTTGATGACATATTCATTCGGTTTTAGTTGAATATTGTCGCGAATGCGAATGACGGGAACAACCAAACCGAGTTCAAGCGCACATTGACGCCGGATCATGATGATCCGATCCAGCAAATCCCCGCCTTGCCCCGTATCGGCAAGAGGAATCAGCCCATAACCAAATTCGAATTCGATAGGATCTACCTGAAGCAGGTTGATGACACTCTCGGGGCTCCGAACTTCTTCGATTTGCTGTTCCTCCTCCTGTTGCTCCTGTTCGACTTGCCGCCGGTCCATATTTTTCTGCATCTTAATTGCAGCAAAGACCATCAATATCGCGAACGGATAAGTTGTCCAAATACCGATCGGCGTAAAGGTGCCAAGTAGAGCGATCGTCCCGGCTACAACGAATAACAGCTTCGGATAGGTGAACAACTGCCCCGTAATATCGTCTGCCAGGTTGCCCTCCGAAGAAGCCCGGGTTACGATCAAGCCAGCTGCGGTAGAAATCAGCAACGCCGGAATCTGGCTGACCAAGCCATCCCCGATCGTCAAGAGTGAATATGTCGAAAGCGCTTCGTCAAAGCTCATACCATGGATCGTCATCCCGATAATAAAGCCCCCGATCAGGTTGATCAGGAGGATAATGATACTCGCAATGGCATCCCCTTTGACGAATTTACTCGCACCATCCATGGCACCGTAGAAATCGGCTTCCCGCTCAATCTTCCCTCGGCGCTCACGGGCTTGCTGCTCATTAATGAGCCCCGCGTTCAGGTCGGCATCAATACTCATCTGTTTCCCTGGCATGGCGTCGAGGGTAAACCGTGCAGCAACCTCAGCAACACGTTCCGACCCCTTGGTAATGACGATAAACTGAACGACCACGAGAATCAGGAAGACGACAAAACCGACAACGGGTTCACCGTGGGATACCCATGATCCGAAAGTAGCCACCACGTGGCCGGCTTTGGCCTGTCCCAGAATCAGCTTGGTCGTCGATACATTTAACGCCAAACGGAATAAGGTCGTCACGAGCAGCATGGCTGGAAAGATGGAGAACTGCAAGGCCTCCTTGGTGTTCATTGCAACAAGCAAAATGATCAGAGCGAGGGAAATATTGATGATCAACAAAATATCCAGCAGCCAAGTCGGGATCGGAACGATCATCAGCAAAACGATGCCAATTATACCAACTAGAATAAATAAATCTTTAAATTTCTTCACGTAAGTTCCCCTCCGATCCCATTATGATTTGGGTCTGCCTTTGATTCGGTATACGTAAGCCAGCACTTCAGCAACAGCTTGGAACAAATCCGCAGGGATCGTCTCCCCGATTTCGGTTCGTTGAAATAACGCCCGTGCCAGCGGCTTGTTTTCCATCGTAATTACGCCATGTTCTTTGGCGATTTCCTTAATGCGCAGCGCCACATAATCCTGCCCTTTGGCAATGACTTGCGGGGCATCCATTTTGGATCCGTCGTACTTCAGAGCGACCGCAAAGTGAGTCGGGTTGGTGATAATTACATCGGCTTTCGGCACTTCCTGCATCATCCGCTGCAGGGCCATCCGCCGCTGACGTTCCCGAATTTTCCCCTTGATGAGCGGATCGCCTTCCATTTTCTTATATTCATCTTTGATATCCTGCTTGGACATCTTCAGATTCTTCTCATGTTCATATCGCTGATACATATAATCCAGTACCGCGAGTACGATTAGAGCGGCTGCGATTTTTAACCCTAAATTCATCGTTAACTGGGCGGTAAAATGAAACGTATCATCCACCGATACATGCCCTAATGCGGATAAGCTCCCGCGGTACCCCCAAATCGTGGAGTAGACGAGATACCCGATGATCAACAGCTTAAAAAGCGTTTTGATAAATTGAACCAACGACCGCATGGAAAAGATGTTTTTAAACCCTTTGATCGGATCCAGCTTACTGAACTTGATTTTGAGCGGTTCTCCGATCAACATGAAACCGATCTGGGCATAGTTGGCGACAACAGCCACGACGATGACAACCAGGAAGATTGGAGCCAACAGCAACAACACCTGCACTGCGTACTCCCCCATCATCGCCATCACGTTCGTTTTCGTTACTTCCATGGACAGCCGATGATAAAACACGTCAACAAACAAGCCAATCAACCGGTCCTTGAAATAACCAGCAAATGCAGTCAAGCATAGGAATCCGGCCATTAATAACAAGGCGCCGGTCAGTTCCTGGCTCTTGGCCACCTGACCTTTCTTCCGGGCCTCCTGACGTTTCTTCGGAGTCGCTTTTTCCGTCTTTTCGCCAGCGAACAGCTGCAGATCAAGCGAATACCGATATGACATAGCGATCCTCCATCCTACTGCGGCCTTTGTCCTATCGTTCCGAGCAGATCATGAAGCGCTCGGAACAGCACCTCGAACAAAGCTTGAAACGCAACGATAAAGCCCGGCACAAGCACCAACAGCACAAGTAACCCCACGATGATTTTGACCGGAATCCCGATAACAAAAATGTTGAATTGCGGTGCAGTTCGAGCCAAGAATCCAAGCGCTACGTCGGTGACGAACAGAGCTACCACCAGCGGAGCTGACATTTGAAATGCCAGCATAAACGCCTGGCTGAAGGTTTGAACTAAAAATTCGGACAAGTTCCCGTTATAAATTTGTTGGAATACTTGATTGGATAAAGGAACCCAGTTGTAGCTCCGAATGACCGCATCCAGTAAGTAGTGATGGCCGTTCATGCTGAGGAAGACCAATGTGGCAATGATATACTTGAGATTCCCCAAAACGGGCGCCGACGCACCGGTCATAGGGTCGATCACGTTCGCGATCCCAAAACCGATTTGAATATCGATAAATGAGCCCGCCATTTGGATAACGGAGAAGATCAGATTTGCCACGTACCCCATCAACAGACCTACCAGCACTTCACGAATAATCACCAATATGTATCCCAAGTCGTTTGGTATCGACTGATTCGGACCAATGGTCAACAGAATGACAACCGCGATGATACCGGCAAAGCCAACCTTAAACGTATTCGGCACCGATCGGGATGAAAATATAGGCGAAACTACAAAAAAGGCTGTCATTCGACAAAAAATAAGCATAAAAATAGAAATTCCGTGCAGTATCGTATCCATAACTTCGGCAACCTAACCGATATAACTAGATAGGTTATTTAGAATTCCGTAGGTGAAGTCAACCAGCGTCGTCAAAATCCAAGGGCCAAACAACAACAACGCTAGTAAAACAGCGACGATTTTGGGAACGAAGGCAAGGGTTTGCTCCTGAATTTGCGTTGTCGCTTGAAAGATACTTACCAAGAGCCCCACCACGAGAGCGATCACCAGCATCGGTGCGCTGACCTTCAACACGGTATATACGGCTTGTCCGGCCAAACCGATAATAAATTCCGAACTCATACACCGTTTTCTCCTTCCCTGAACCTGAACCTATCCTCTAGGTATTAAAGCTGACTAATAGTGATTTGACGATCAGATACCAACCATCTACCAGCACGAACAGCAAGATCTTGAACGGCAGTGAGATCATGACCGGCGGCAGCATCATCATCCCCATAGCCATCAGTACACTGGAAACGACGATATCGATAATCAAAAAAGGAATAAAAATCATAAAGCCCATTTGAAACGCCGTCTTGAGTTCACTAATCGCAAAAGCAGGCACCATCACCGAAAGCGGGATGTCTTCATAGCTCTTCGGCTTTTCCATTTTGGTATATCCCATGAACAGCTGTAGATCTTTGGTTCTCGTATGCGAGTACATGAACTTCTTCATGGGAACCGCCGCTTTGTCCAACGCTTCGGTCTGGGTGATTTCTCCCTTGATATAAGGCTGCACTGCCACCTCGTTAATCGTAGTTAGCGTGGGGCTCATGATAAATAATGTTAAGAACAAAGCTAAGCCGATTAATACCTGATTTGGCGGCATTTGTTGCGTCCCTAATGAACTGCGGACAAACCCCAGTACCACGACGATACGGGTAAAGCTCGTCATCAGCACCAATATTGCCGGCGCGATACTGAGTACCGTAATCATTAAGAGAATCGACAACGAAGTGGTACCTGACGCCCCGCCCGAATCCGAATTACCGATTTGAATGCCGATGCTCGGAATCGGGTCAACCGGTTCGGCCGATGCTACGGAGACCGCGAGTATGCTCCATATCGTCAGCAGCAAGCCGACAATTAACAATTTTCTCTTCATGACTCCCTCGACCGATCTGTAGAATGTTCTTCCGAATCCTGCAAGAGTTCCTCCATTTGTCGTTTTCGGTCCGGCATCTTCCGCAGTTGCGATTGAAACACCTCGTGGAAAGCGACACCGTCCAGTTCTTCTTCCTCCCGAGGTGGTTCCTTTCGAAAACGGGAGATCAAGCCGGACAAAGTCGACGACAATCCGGCAAGTTCCATTCCTTCGTGTTCGAAGGCTTGAACCAGAGAGGCTACTTCGTCCGGGTTGGATATTTTGTCCACCAGCGAAATGTCCTCACCGACACCCACAAGATAGATGCTCCCCCCGAGTTCGATCACTTGCAGGGATTTGTTGGGTCCAAGGCCAATCGCGCCCAAAGTGCGAATCGCATGGCTCTGGGACAAATACCGGTTCCTTTTCCCAAGAAAACGGACCAGTAAAATAATTAATGCAATGATCAGGCCAAGAACTACGATGACGGTAAACAAGTTCCCCCAAAGGTTGACGTCCCCAGAAAACGGGGAAGAATCTTGCGAGTTATTCATCGCTCAGTTTACACCCCAAGCGTTTTGTTGATCGCTTCAATAACCCGATCAGATTGGAATGGCTTCACGATGAAGTCCTTCGCACCCGCTTGAATCGCATCGATAACCATCGCTTGCTGCCCCATCGCAGAGCACATGATCACTTTCGCGTTCGGGTCCAGCTTCTTGATCTCTTTTAACGCCGCAATTCCGTCCATTTCGGGCATCGTAATATCCATCGTGATCAAATCCGGATGCAGCTCTTTAAATTTCTCGATCGCTTGCGCACCATCCTGTGCTTCCCCTACGACTTCAAACCCGTTTTTCGTCAAAATATCCCGGATCATCATTCTCATAAATGCTGCGTCGTCTACGATAAGAATTCGGTTAGCCATTGATCTAAAATCCTCCCTAAACTTCTACTATTGTAATTTTTGAATGCGGTCCCACTGGCTTATGATATCCGTGACGCGTACGCCGAAGTTTTCATCAATGACGACAACCTCGCCCTTAGCTATCAGTTTGTTGTTCACCAGAATATCTACCGGTTCACCAGCAAGCTTGTCCAATTCGATGATCGATCCTTGGGACAATTCCAGGATATCTTTAATTTGCCGTTGGGTCCTACCTAATTCTACGGTGACTCTAAGGGGTATGTCCATCAGTAAGTTCAAATTATTTTCGTCAACCTGGTTAAATGATGAGTTCCCCAAATTTGCAAATTGTACAGGTTGTACATTCAAATTACGCCCAGGTGCCTGCCCATAATGATGGGGTTCGCCGTAAGGTTGACCTTGTGGAGGATACCCGTATGGCGCTTGCTGCCCGTAACCATAACTCTCTTGCATCGGCGGTTGCTGCATCATCGGTTGAGACGGCGCAGGCGGCTGCTGATACGTTGGGGCCTGAGGCGCAGGCGACGGAGCTGGCGTTGGTGCAGGCGCAGGTGCAGGAGGCGCGGCCGCTGCGGCGCTTTCCTTCGCGCCGGCTTTTGTTTCTGCCGCTGATCCACTAATCAGACTATCTACCATCTCTTTTGCGAACTTCACGGTTAGCAGTTGCATGATCGTCGAATCGATCAAATCCCCAATCGTCAAACGGAAGGAGATCTTGATTAGCGGGTCCGATTCCGGCAAGCTGTTCAAGCCGTTCCCATTGGACATGTTCAAAATATCAACGCCTGGCGGCGAGATATTGACGAACCGATTAAAAATGGTAGACATTGATGTCGCGGAAGACCCCATCATTTGGTTCATCGCTTCCTGCACGGCACTGATATGAATCTCATTTAACTCTTCCTCTTCCGGGTTCCCTTCCCCGCCCAGCATCAAATCTGCAATCACTTGGGCATCTCTCGTCTTGATGACCAACGAGTTCATGCCTTCAAAGCCATCCACATATTGAACGTGAATCGCAACATGCGGTTTTGGAAACTCGGACTCAAACTGGGAACGAGTGATCACGGAAACCTTCGGCGTTGTGATATCCACTTTTTTATTTAACAGCGTGGAGAGCGCCGTAGCAGCACTGCCAAACGTGATGTTCCCGATTTCCCCCAAGGCGTCCTGCTCTAGCGGAGTTAGAACGTCGTTTACCGACAGCTCTTGGGGCGTCTCTTGATTGGCTTGTTTTAATAATGCGTCTATCTCTTCCTGGGACAAGTAATCATTGCTCGTCAAGTTCCTCAACTCCTTCGCTGACAATTTCATCGATTTGGACCGCAAGCCGATCCTTTACTGTACCCGGGCTGCCTATATATTTCAATCGATCGCCAACCCGGATTTGCAGTCCTTCCTGGACTGGTTTATTTAATGAGATGACGTCCCCAACGGACAATCCCAGGAATTCACGGACCGTAATCTGTGATTCGCCCAGCTCCGCGATGATCGGAAGCTTAGCTTTGTTCACCCGGTTTCGCAACGCTTCAACTTCTTCGGGAGCACGCGACTTTTTCTGAGAGACAAACCAATGGTGAACCGAAAGCTTTGGCATGATCGGTTCAATTACAACATGTGGTATACAGAGATTGATCATCCCGGAGGTATCCCCGATTTTCGTGCTTAGTGAGATTAGCGCAATCGTTTCGTTAGGCGATACGATTTGCATGAACTGAGGATTGGTTTCCAGCGCCTCCATCCGTGGATTGATATCCACAACGGTTTTCCAAGCTTCTTGCAGGCTTTCAAAAGCCCGGCTAAAAATCCGCTCCATAATAATTGTTTCGATCTCCGTTAGCGATCCGATTTTCGAAGGAGCTGTTCCGAGACCGCCCAACAGTCGGTCCAGCATAGCAAAAGCGACATTGGGATGTACCTCTAGCACCATTCTTCCTTCTAGCGGCTCCGCTTCAAAAATGTTCAAAATCGTCATTTTGGGAATGGAGCGGATAAACTCGTCATAAGGAAGTTGCTCGACCTGAACAACGTTAATTTGCACGAACGTTCGCAGTTGAGCCGAAAAATAGGTAGTGAGATAACGGGCAAAGTTCTCATGTATTCGGGTTAAGCTTCGAATATGATCTTTGGAAAATCTCACCGCTCTTTTGAAATCATAAGAACGGATCTTCTTCTGCGTATCTTCCTTTTTCAGTTCTTCGGCGTCCATTTCACCCGACGATAACGCAGCTAGCAACGCATCGATTTCGTTCTGCGACAACACATCAACCAACCATCTCACCCCCTTAGAAAAATCTCTATTCGTTCGATATTCGTTAGATCGTTGACATGATGAAGTCAGTAATATCGATCTGAATCAATTTCCCTTCCGGCAGCGATTTGTTGATCAGGTTGAGCAATTTGGAACTCAGATTGTCTTTTCCCAATGCCCCCGTCAATTCCTCCGGTTTGGTATCCGCCAACGTTTTGATAATAATCGGCTTGATTTTGTAATCCTTGATTTTATCGAAGGTTTCCTTGGAAGTCGCACTATCCAATTGGAACGCAAAATCAATGACCACCACGTAATCCGGATCGGACAAATTCGTCTTGATATCGTCAATCGTAGATGTTACCTGAACGAGTTCGTCGGCCGACAATTTCTTCGGTACTGCTACACTGTCAACAGCAGCATTCATTTCGGTACCTGGTGCAGGTTTATTCATTTGATTCACCAGCAGGAAGGCGGCCAATACGATCAATGTGATGGCGAGCAAAATCGTAATTAACCATGGCAGCATTCTTTTCATGACCATTCCTCCGTTTGTTGCACTTTAATAGTTGCTGCGTGGATGCCGATCTCACGATAATAATCGCTTATCATCTGAATCACATCGGCCGCCTTCTCCAGCACGATAATCCGCTTCCCTGTGACCAGGGTGACGTATGTATCCGGTGTTTCTTCCACGGTCTCAATCATGATGGCATTTAGCCACATTTGTGAACCGTTAAGGCGTGTTACTGAAATCATGATTTCCCTCCTAAGCGATCAAGGAAGCGGGGAGGGCCGTCGGGGAACGGCGGTTAACCCTTTCCCCGACTACCCCTTCGCTTAACGTTTCAGATTAACAACTTCCTGAAGCACTTCATCCGAGGTCGTGATGATCCGCGAATTCGCTTGGAACCCCCGCTGCGCTACGATCATTTCGGTAAACTCGCCCGTTAAGTCGACGTTGGACATTTCCAACTGTCCGACAATTAGAGCACCCGTCCCCTCTTCTGCGTTATTCGGGTTCGTATACGTCAATTCTCCGTCTGCGATGGCATTCAAGGTGACCCGATAAAGGTTACCACCAATCTTCTCCAGACCTTCCGGGTTCGTGACCCGAGCTACCCCAATAATCTCACCAGGATCTGTGCCCCCTTCAGGGTTTTTCAGCATCATCGTACCATCAGATGCAATCGTAAAGGCTGTTACCGCTTCGAAGTCGATTGGCTCCATAACGTCACCATCGCTGTTGCAAACGAGCAAACCATCCGAAGTGACCAGTTGGCCCGCAGCATCCAGATGAAAGTCTCCCGCACGAGTCAGGAAAGGAACCTCTTGATCGGGCGTCAGTTTTACAAGAAAAAATCCGTCACCGTCAATCCGCATATCCAGCGGATTATTGGTTATCATCGCACTGCCGCCAGTATGTAATGTATCGATAGAACCGATGGAGACCCCAAGTCCAATTTGCTTGGCATTCACGCCGCCAGATTCACCATCTACTGGAGCCGTAACCCCGGAGACCGTCTGGCTCATGATATCCTTAAACATAACGCGTCCTGATTTGAAGCCTACCGTATTGACGTTTGCAATATTATTGCCGATGACGTCAAGCTTGGTTTGGAAACCACGCATTCCAGATACGCCAGAATACATTGATCTTAACATTTGCTCTCATCCCTTCCACTGATTAAAATGATTGCTTCGGCCGCTTCAGTCGATCCGCAACCGATTGGCTCCCGTAACCGGTCCAGCCAATTTTAAGAAATGATGACGGCGCTATCGATTTGAGTAAATACGTTATTCTTCATGCTGCTTCCGTCCATCGCGGTAACGACGGTCCGATTGTGGACGTTCACAATCAGGGCCATATCTTTCAATAAAATAAGGGACTCTTTCGCTCCTTTAGCTGCCGCGCTGTCAATCGCCGATTCAATCTTGTTTAACTGCTCCGGCTTGAGCTCGATTCCGCGCTGCTCCAAACGTTTTACCGCATGGTTGCTGAAATGGACCAGTCGATCCTCCAGCATCTCCTTAAAGTTACTTCTTGCAGTATTTAGCGGCGTGCTTTTATTTGCCGTTAGTGCATTAGGCCCGATTCTGCCCGCATATAGCTGGCCTACTCGGATCGGCTCGTTCATAACAGATCCGCTCCTTGGCCAGCGCCGTCAGACGCGTCAGCAGGTACGCCTACTTGTTCAATATCGGAGATTTTAATCTCCTTATCTCCTACTTTCACGTAGTGGACACCACTGCGAACGATAATGGATTCTACGATGCCGCTTTCCTTCTCGACAATGACTTCAGCTTTACCTGTAGAAACATCATAATTACCTGTTTTGGTCTCAGTCACCCATGTAACTTCTTTTCCGATCAATCCGGAATCATTGCCTAAGGACTCTCCCAATGCAGTTATCTGTTCTGAAATGTTGGTCAACTGCTCGACAGAAGTAAACTGAGCAATTTGTGCAACCATTTGCGTATTATCCATTGGGGATAACGGATCCTGATTTTGCATCTGAGCAATCATGAGTTTAAGGAAAGCATCTTTACCCAACTCATTGTTTTTCGTACTGGCCTTCTGAACGTTATTTTGCGAGTAATTCGGCCACGACACCGAAGAAAAATACGTGTCAGCCACGGAGGTACCTCCTTTCTGCGAATTAAGGTGATTTAAGCCCGAGCAACAAAGGAACTGCCATAGCTTTGCTCTTTGGCTCTGACTTCAGCTACCCATTCGTTCCATTCTTCGTTCAAGTCATGGATAGCCAGAGTTTCGTCCTCTGTTACGGGACGACGTTTTTCGCTTTGTTGTTGTCCTGCGCCTCCGCCGGATTGCCGGCCATCATGGTACATGTGGGACGACAATGACGTATTTTGTGTAACCTCCAGTTTGTTAACCTGAAGACCCTGAGATTGCAATGCCGATCTAAGTTGTGCCATTTGTTGTTCCAGCGATTCCTTGGCAAAAGCATGCTCTGTCATAAATTGGGCAGTTAATTGGCCGTTTTGCATTGTAATGCGCACGTCAACCTGTCCCAAATGCTCCGGATAGAGCGAAATTCTCGCCTCGGACACACCTTTCAGATTCACGATCTCCAGCTTATTCACCAGGAAACCGCTCATTTCTTTCGCGAAGTTCTCAACTGGAACCGGTTTGGCTACATGCTTCACGGACTTGATTCCGTTGTCCCGAAGTGCCAACTGCCCTGCGGTCACGATTTGGCCAGTTTGAACGGGATCTTCATGTACGTTAGTTTCCGAGGTTCCCCCGTCAACTGCTGAGTCGGTTTCGAATGCCAGATCATTAACGCGAAATACTGCCGTATTGCTAGACTGTGAACTCGATTGTACAGCACGAACATCTCCTCTGTTCATCATGTCCCCATTTTGGCCTGTGTGTCCTGGTTGACTGGCTGTTGCACCTGGATCTGTTGTGAAGGTACGAGGTTGTGATCCTGTCGCTTCCGTCCCTTTTCCGCCATTAGATTTCGCCTCCGCCGATTCCGAGATCGCATCTAGCAGTTGTTGTAGAGAATCCAGCATAGTAACGGCTTGCCCCTGTGCACTTGCAGTCAGCTTAGCGGCACCTCCGTTCGACTCCGCTGCGGCTAATAGTTGAACAAGGGTATCCTGAACCGCAAACCGCATCGTCTCCGGCTGCTGAGCTAGCACAGGTAATGCGCTGTCTCCATCAGCACCTAGACTCGCATTATCAGACATACCTGCCTGTTGTAATAGGGGTTGAACACTTTGCAGCCAGCCTTGCAATAACGAAAGCAACGCAGGATCCGATTGAAGTGCATCGTCCAATTTCGACAATTGGTCCAACAATCCTTCAATTGTCGAGACAAGCGTATTTTCAGTCACTTCGGAAGATGTACCTTCCGTGCCACTTGGCAATCCAGCTAGCGAGATCATCTGTGCTGAGGCTTGTCCTTCCTGCGGCTGAGCATTGCCGAGCAGCAAAGCGAGGAGCTTCTGATCAAAAGACAAAGCAGCCGTTTGCCCCGCTTCCGCCTTGCCAGCCGATCCGTACCACAACGAGTTAACCGTCCCGGCTTTGGTTACATTCACTTGCGACATAGATGAATTCATTTTGTTTCACCTCCTTTCAATGCTAAATTTCTTCATTATATTACTTACTTACCAGCTGATTCAGGATCTTCACTGATGTCTTCTCGTCAGACTTCGCCATTTCCGTCAAAATCTTAGAACGAGCAGTTCCGTTTACCGATTTGAGGATTTTCAGCCCCTTCTCGGGACTTAGCTTGTATGTCTGAAGCACCAGCTTGGCGGCATCTGTTGCAGCCATCGAGGAGAAGGTTTGCCCCAGCTCCGTATCGCTTAGCCCTACTCCACTTGCAGTAGCTGCAGTATCCGCTGTTGATTCCATTTTGAGTCTCGATTGCAGCGCAGCGATCGCCAAGTCCTCGGACGTCTTCACATCCTTCAGCTTAATCGAAAGATCCGCGGCCTTTTGCGGGTCCATCTTCTCCAAAATGGCCACTTTACTCTCATTGTTCATTACACTTAACATCTGCAGCGACTCTTCCGTTGTCAACTTATTAAAAATCGCTGCCGCTTTGCTAGGACTCATTTCCGCATACAGATTGGCCAGCTTCTTAACTTCCTTCTGATAGGCCTCCAATTCTGCCGCTTGCTGCTGATCGTTCTCATTCTGCTGAACGGAAGCCAGTTGCTCCTGCAGCTCCTTGACTTTCTCCTGCTGTTCGGCTGCTTGTTGGTTCGCGGTTTGCAGCTCAGCTTGCTGCTTAGCCAACTGCTCCTTTAGTTCCTTCACAGTAGCTTCAGTGCTCTCCCGCTGCTTCTGCTCTTCCTTCGCAGCATCCGTTGCTTCACCCTCTGGAGCAATTGGATCCGGAACCAGGTTTTTCACCAGCGGAATCCGGTTCCCCCAATCAATCATGGTGTTACGAAAGTCGATATTAAATAAGGTTAATAACACCCCTAGTAGAACAACCGTAAAAAGAATAGGTGTCATGAAGAACAGAAAGCGCGAAAATCCTCCCCCTGTCTCTTCATCCAATTCTTCGTCCACCACCGTTTTTGCCATCTCTATCCCTCCTTCGAACAACCGTATGGGCGCCCGTTACTTTATCGGGCTCTCATGGCGAACCGGACAGTAGCCATCTCATCCAGCTCGTTTTGTTCCCGAAGAAGCATTTCGTGCCGAAATTTATCCATGGCCTTCTCTTTCGCTTTAAGCCATACCTTTTCGTCCAGCATTTTCCCCTTTAAAATCGTCTTCTTATGCTCGACGTTGACCTCCGCTGCGCGAATGTCCGCCAGCTTCCGCTCAATCGCTTGGTCAAGAAAATCCATGTATCGCTGAAGTTCCTGCAGTTTGATCATGGAGGCGGTACTCTCCGCTTCTGCAGCGATTACCGCTGCGGTATTGGCTTTCTCCTCCAGCAACTGCTCCAACGAGCGTTGTTCTGACTGCAATTGCCCAATAGCTGCGGATAACATCCATTCGGCCTGCGTTTTTTCGTTGGATTTCAAATCAACTACTTTCTGATACACGTAACGGAACTTCATTCTCTACGTTTCATCTCCTTGCGAATTCGGAAATAAGCCGTTCCTGAACTTCGGCGAGCGTCACCTTCTCATTCACCTTCTGCTTCGTAAAGCTCCAGATCTGCTGAATGGCGCCAATGGCTTCATCAATATCCGGGTTCGATCCGGGTTGGTAAGCGCCGATATTAATCAAATCTTCGGAATCCTTATAAACAGCCATCAACCGTTTCAGATTTTCGGCTGCCTCATTTTGCTCATCCGAAACAATATCCTTCATTACCCGGCTAATACTGGCTAGAATGTCAATCGCCGGGAAGTGCCCTTTATTGGCGATCCCGCGGTTCAAAACGATATGTCCATCCAAGATCCCGCGGACGGCATCCGCAATTGGTTCGTTCATATCGTCACCGTCAACGAGCACGGTATAGAACGCGGTAATCGAACCGGTTGGTCCAGTCCCTGCCCGCTCCATCAGCTTCGGTAAAGCGGCAAATACAGAAGGGGTGTACCCCCGCATCGCAGGAGGTTCGCCTACAGCTAACCCCACCTCACGCAATGCCATCGCATAACGAGTGACGGAATCCATCATCAGCATGACGTTAAGTCCGCGATCCCGAAAATACTCTGCGATAGTTGTGGCGATCAACGCCCCCTTCATCCGAATTAATGCCGGCTGATCGGAGGTTGCAACCACGACAACCGAGCGCTCTAACCCTTCCGGACCAAGATCCCGTTCAATAAAGTCAAGCACCTCACGCCCCCGTTCTCCTACGAGCGCAATCACGTTCACATCGGCCGAAGTATTGCGAGCAATCATCCCCATCAAGGTACTCTTCCCGACCCCAGAGCCAGCGAAAATCCCCACCCGCTGACCTTTACCGATTGTAAGCAAACCATCGATGGCTCGTACGCCTATGCCGATGGGTTCGGAGACCCGCGGACGATTCAGAGGATTCATCGGCTTATTATAGGTCGAATAGTGACCCATCCGAGAAGGAAGCAACGAACCGTCTAGCGGTTGCCCCAAGCCATCCAGCACCTTACCTAGGAGCTCCGAACCCACCTGCACCGTCAGAGGCTTGCCGGTTCCAACTACATCACAACCTGGTCCGATCGATTGCAGTTCACCGAGCGGCATCAACAATACCTTGTTATCGCGAAAACCGACGACTTCCGCTTGCAAAGGCTGAGCCCCTTTACTCGGATAGATGTAACAGAGATCGCCAATGCTGGCATCAGGGCCCTCGGATTCAACCATCAGTCCGATGACTTGCGTCACCTTCCCGTTGATTCTGATCGGATCAAGCTGTCTGAGATGATCAATGTAACGTTCAGCTTTCAAACTCGTCATTCGCTTGCCCCCGCTCCTCCATCTGTAGAGAAACCCGCAACAATTCCTTCTTAATCTCCGTCAATTGGGTATCAATTCTGGCGTCCACGCTGCCGAAAGAAGAACGGATAACACAACCGCGATCTTTGACGGTTGGGTCCGGCAAAATTTGAAGTTCTGCCTGCGAGTCAATCGCAAGACTGAGCTCCTCCCTAGCCGCCTGCACGAAGGCAAAATCGTTCGGCGAAACGCACAGTGTCAAGGTTCCTTGCTCGCGTTTGCGCGCCAGACTCTTCTTGATCAGCTCGATAACGTATTCCGGTTTCAGCTCAAGCTGCTTATCGATGACTTTCTCGGCAATTGCACAGCTTAATTCGACCAGAAACGGCTCGGCTTCCTGAATGATACGCTCTTTCTCCTCATAAGCCTGCTGGAGAACGGAACTCGCTTCATTCATCATCTCTTCGATCTTGGCGCGCATCGTTGCTTCTGCCTGCGCTTTCCCTTCCTCGTAGCCTTGAGTGAAGCCCTCCGCTTTGACAGCTTCAATCATCTGTTCATCCTGCTCACGGCGCTCCTGCCACCAGGTGTCGATTTGCTGCTGTGCTTCGACCAGCATGCGTTCCGCTTGCTCCGCCGCTTCCCTAACTTGACGTTCGGCGAACTCTTTCGCATCCGCTAACATCTGACGTCTCGTCTCTTCGGCCGCAAGATCTTCAGCGGAAGGGCCTTGTGCAACCGGATTCTCGGCGTGATCAGATGACGGGTCCTCGGCTGTCGGATGAACCTTGGCTACATTCAATTGCTTCAAGATTTCAACCGGCACGTATTGAGACACCTTGATCAAATTAGACAATGATGTCATCTCCTCCGCCGCGGGCGATAATAATTTCACCCGCTTCTTCCAACCTGCGAATAGTAGCTACGATGCGGGTTTGTGCTTCTTCCACGTCACGCAGCCGCACCGGCCCCATGTATTCCATCTCTTCCTTGAACGTCTCGGACATCCGCTTCGACATGTTGCGGAAGACCGCCTCGCGAACTTCTTCGCTGGCCACTTTGAGGGCAAGCTGCAAGTCGCTGTTCTCGATATCGCGGATAATCCGCTGAATGGAACGGTTGTCGATATTGACGATATCCTCGAAGACGAACATCCGCTTCTTGATTTCTTCGGCCAACTCGGGATCCTGAATTTCAAGCGAATCGAGTATCGTTCGTTCCGTCCCCCGGTCAACACCATTCAAGATCTGGACGATCGATTCGATGCCGCCGGCGCTGGTGTAATCCTGGGTTACCGTAGCAGAAAGTTTCTGTTCCAGTACACGTTCCACCTGGGCGATAACCTCCGGCGATGTGCTATCCATCATCGCGATTCTCCGCGCAACTTCTGCTTGCTTCTCCTGAGGCAGTGAAGACAAGATTGCTGCCGCCTGTTCAAATTGCAAGTAAGACAACACCAGAGCAATCGTTTGCGCGTTTTCGTTCTGGATAAAGTTCAGAATTTGATTTGGATCAGCCTTACGGGCAAAATCGAACGGCCGCACCTGAAGGGTTGCCGTCAAACGGTTGATAATGTCCACCGCTTTGGACTGGCCCAACGCTTTCTCCAAAATTTCCTTGGCGTAAGTGATGCCGCCCTGGGTGATATACTCTTGCGCCAAACAGATTTGGTGGAACTCCGCCATAATCATTTCTTTCTCGGCGCTGTCGACTTTACGGACGTTAGCAATCTCGAGGGTAAGCTGCTCGATTTCATCATCCCGTAAATGCTTGAAGATTTGAGCCGATACCTCCGGCCCTAATGTAATTAATAAAATGGCTGCCTTTTGTCTCCCGGTCAAAACCGGACTCGATGTTTTGGACAATACATTCACCTCTATTCCTCAGCCAGCCAGGTGCGAAGCAAGTTAACGAATTCGTCAGGCTTCTTCTTGGCCAACGTTTCCAGTTGTTTACGCACTTGGTTCTCATTCGTGACTGTATCCAAATTAATCGATGGAAACTCAGGCGTAAGAGGCAACGCGATTTCTTCTTCCTCTTCTTGCGCTTGCTTGCGGCGGCGGAACAAGACGATTCCGAGACCGGCCAGCGCTAACAGAGCAGCGCCTCCCACTCCCCATACCAGCGGGCTTGATAAACTCAACCCAGCCTTTTGGACAGTATCCGAATGAAATGGCTGAGACAACACTGAAACTTTTCTCTGCAATTCTTCGTCTGTATATGTAGTACCAGAGTCAGCCAAATAGGATCCAACGATATTTTTCAGAATATTTTCGATCGCAGACCGAGTATTTTCATCCAAAGTTTCCTGACCTTCAGGTGGTTCAACGGCCACATTGATGGTTAAATCTTTAATAACATAGGGACTGGCGATAATGTCCTTCGTAATTCGATTAACCTCGTAGTTAATCGTCGACGAACTTTCTTCCGAGGAAGACCCACCGTTCGTTTCCGACGAAGGATAGTTAACAACATCCTCTTCCCCAGTTCCTGGCACCCCGCTCGTTGGGGTTGCCGATCCGGTGTAGCTTTTCTGCACTTTTTGTGCACTGATCTCGATACCTTTCATGTTTTCGGTATCCACCGGCGTGACCAGATTGTCTTTCTGGCTAACCTGGTCGAAGTTCAACTTGGAAGCGACTAACACTTCAATCTTATCCGGCCCGGTCAGTCTGGATAGGAATTGCTTTACACTTTGACGCACGTCGCTTTCGAACTTTTTCTGCAGCGCCATGTTCTCTTGAACCGCCGAAGTCAGAGAGCCTGTCGTCCCGCCTTGACCGCTTGGAAGTAAGATCGTATCATCACTCGAGGATAGCGAGATATTCTCCACTGGCAAGTTAGGGATCGACGTTTTAACCAAGTTGAAATATCCATCAATGGCTTCCTGATTCGGACGATATCCCGGCTTGAACGTGAGGACGATCGATGCCGTCGC
Source organism: Paenibacillus sp. 3LSP (assembly GCF_032465655.1). Classification (NCBI taxonomy): domain Bacteria; kingdom Bacillati; phylum Bacillota; class Bacilli; order Caryophanales; family Paenibacillaceae; genus Paenibacillus; species Paenibacillus sp. 3LSP. Next base: position 20,874 of record NZ_JAWDJI010000172.1, read on the forward strand.
TTTTTCCTGTTCATCCGGGCTGGCGAACACGTTTTCTGCCGGTAAGTTAATGAGAACCTTGGCATCATTAACGCCTTGCATTCTCTTTAGCAGCTGTTCGACCTCGCCGTTAATGGCGTTTTTGTACTTGACGTTAAATTCGTTGTCCGTCATTCCGATTAAGGAAGAACTTTCATTAAAGGCTTCCAAACCGATCGAACCGTTCTGAACGATTCCTTGGGAACCAACATCAACCTTAACTCGTGCTGCGTCTTTGCTAGGAACCGAAATAGTTGTACCGTCCGGTCCAAGCTTGTACGAGATTCCGCTGGATTCCAAGTAATTGATGATCCCTGCCGCATCAGTCGAATCGAGACCCGTAAAGGCCACATCGTATTCCGTTTTGGAAAATTGAATCGTCAGCAAGATGATCGCGAGCAGGATAAAAGTCGCCGTAGAGACTAATAACGTTTTTTGTTTTTTACTAAATTGGTTCCAGTACCCTATCAATCGATCCCGGTACTGTGTAATTCTCTCATTCACAATGTCACCTCATCCGAGCATGTTTCAATCCTTATATTTGCGTACGCATAATCTCTTGGTAAGCTTCGATCACTTTATTCCGGACTTGCGTAGTCAACTGCAAACTTAACAAGGCTTGCTCCGAGGCGATCATCATCTCGTCGGCACTTACTTTTCCTAACAGGAACTGGTTGTTCACTTGTTGGGCATTGGCTTCCTGAGCAGCGACTCCTTCCAGTGCATCGTTTAGATAGGAGCTAAATTGCTTTATCGCTTGCGCAGGCGTGAGGTTCTGTTCATTACCGGACGTCTGCATTCCGGTTAGCGGCTTCAAGGAGTCAAAACTCATTCTCTCGATCAACGTGCAACACTCCCAATCACAAATTATGTAAGTCTACTTTTGGTCTATTTCCCGATTTGCAAGGCTTTGGTAAACATCGCCTTACTGGCGTTAAGCGCCGTTACGTTTGCTTCATAAGAGCGAGTTGCCGAAATCATATCTACCATTTCTTTCAAAATATCAACATTAGGCATATAGACATACCCTTCGCTGTCCGCATCAGGATGGGTCGGATTGTAAACCGGTTTAAGCGGTGAGGGGTCCTCTTGAATTTTGGTAATTTTCACCCCTTGACTGCTCACTTCCTTACCCATTACTGAATTCAAGGCACTGTCGAAATCCATTTCCTTGGGTGCCATGACCACCGTTTTGCGCCGGTAAGGAACGGCCTTGCCGTCTACAATCTTAGCCCGGGTTGTTTCAGCATTCGCGATATTGGAGGAAATCACATCCATGCGAAGACGCTGTGCGGTTAAGGCGGAAGAACTAATCCCAAAACTATCACTGATATTCAAGTCCGATTATCTCCCTTCCACGACAGTGCGTTTCATTTTGATTAAATAGTTCAATTGTTCGATGTACGCATTGTATCTCAGCTGATTTTCGGCAAGTTTGGTCATTTCACTGTCGATATCGACATTATTCTGGTTGTTGTTCATTGCCGTACTCTGATCCACACTTACCACCGGCTCGGGAACCTCCGTCGTTGGTCCTATAACGAAATGCCTCACGTCCGTTCTTCTCCCTTGGAGTGCCGGCATATTACCGTTCATTTCCGCTTGCAGCATGCTTTCAAAGGACACGCTGGAGCGCTTAAAGTAAGGGGTGTCTACGTTCGCAATATTGTTAGCGATAACCCCTTGCCGGAGATTTGCGGCCTGGATGGCAGTCTCAAGCCTGTCAAATCCCAGTCCGTTCAACAACTGCACTTTAATTCCCCCCTTAGGCTCATTTGATCTTAATCATTAATGATTCTACAAACAATAAATAAATCCTCTTTTTTTGACAATTTTTTGCTAATTATGTCTTTCTTTTTGTCTTTCTAACGTCCTAACATGAAATTTGTTTAATAATGACATATATCCTAAGTTTCATGGAGATTCGACATATTTACAATAAGAAAAAAGCCCTATCTTTCGATTGTTTATCTCGTTTTTTAGTCAAAAATCTATTTTTTACATAATTATCGCCATCATCCAGCAAAATCCAAAAAGAAAGACCACCCGCCATTACGGCAGAGTGGCCTATTTTTCGTCAAAATTGTGAAAAATGGATTAGGTCCTTGAAGAACAAGGCTTTAACCCACAATTTACGATTCTCATTACAAAATGAATTGACTCAGATCTCGATCTTGGGCAATATTTCCTAGTTTCTCCCGCACATATTCCGGAGTAATGACCATTTTATCCAACGTCAGTTCCGGTGCTTCAAAGGAGAGATCCTCCAGGAGCTTCTCAAGGATCGTATGCAAGCGTCTGGCACCGATATTCTCGGTATTTGCATTCACCATGGCTGCAATACGAGCGATTTCATGGATTGCAGCGTCCGAGAATTCGATTTCCAGATCCTCTGTACGCAGCAATTCAATATACTGTTTCGTCAAGGCGTTCTCCGGTTCCGTTAAGATCGACACAAAGTCCTCCAGCGATAAACTGTCTAGCTCGACCCGGATCGGGAACCGCCCTTGAAGTTCAGGAATTAAGTCAGATGGCTTGGCAATATGGAAAGCTCCTGCCGCAATAAACAAAATATAATCTGTTTTGATGGGACCGTATTTTGTCATCACCGTCGAGCCTTCCACAATCGGCAAAATATCGCGTTGTACGCCTTCACGTGAGACGTCGGGACCCGAGCCCTGTCCCCGGCTGGCAACTTTATCGATTTCATCGATAAAGATGATCCCGGATTGCTCTGCCCGCGTGATCGCTTCCTGAATCAAATCATCCTGGTCGATCAGCTTCGCCGCCTCCTCCTGCGTCAACACTTTACGGGCTTCCTTGACCGTCAGCTTCCGCTTCTTGGTCCGTTTCGGCAAGAGACTGCCAAACATTTCCTGCATGTTCATGCCAAGCTGGTCGTTGCCCTGACCGGCAAACATATCCATCATCGTTGGCGTGTTGTCCTCAACTTCAACTTCCACGATGTCGTTCTCCATCTGACCGGACAACAATTTAAAGCGCACCTGACGCCGGCGCTCGGTCAGCGTACTGTCTTCCTCCGGCTGCTCCTGAGCGGTGGAGCCTGCTCCGTTAGCGCCCCCAAACAACATCTCGAACGGGTTACGAACGCCTTTGGCTTTATTTTCGGAAGGGACCAAGATCTGAACCAGACGTTCATTCGCAAGCTCCTCCGCTTTATCCTTCACCTTCTCGGTACGCTCGAGCTTGACGGTCCGGATCGCCGTTTCGATGAGATCACGTACCATCGACTCAACGTCCCGGCCTACATAACCAACTTCAGTGAATTTCGTGGCTTCCACCTTTACAAAAGGAGCACCAACCAGCTTGGCGAGACGACGAGCAATTTCCGTCTTCCCCACCCCGGTCGGCCCGATCATCAGGATGTTCTTAGGTACAATTTCATCCTGAACCTCCTCCGGCAGCAAGCTGCGACGGTAACGATTCCGTAGTGCAACAGCAACCGATTTTTTCGCTTGTTTCTGTCCGACGATGTATTTATCCAGCTCGGCTACAATTTGTCTTGGCGTTAAGTTTCTTTCGGTCATGATTCGTCCCCCTGACACGATAGTATCAACGATACTCAAAGCTCCTCAACAATAATGTTGTTATTCGTATATACGCAGATTTCCGAAGCGATCTGCAGGGCTTCACGGGCGATATCCTTCGCTTCCAACCCCGTGGCATGCCGTTTCAGCGCCCGCGCAGCCGACAGCGCAAAGTTGCCCCCTGACCCGATCGCCAGTACATCATCATCCGGTTCAATGATTTCCCCGCCGCCGGAAATCAGCAGCATCCCGGTTTTGTCCATGACAATCATCAAAGCCTCGAGCTTACGCAGCACACGGTCCTGGCGCCAATCTTTGGCCAGTTCAACCGCTGCCCGTTGCAGGTTCCCTGAATGCTCTTCCAGTTTCCCCTCAAATTTCTCAAATAACGTGATGGCATCGGCGACCGAACCGGCAAACCCCGCAACCACTTGACCGCGGTACAACCGGCGGACTTTCTTCGCCGTTTGCTTCATCACGACGTTCTGCCCAAATGTGACTTGCCCGTCACCGGCAATGGCGCCCTTGCCATTGTGGCGTACCGCGCAAATCGTTGTAGCGTGAAAAGATAGCTCCATGTGTTACTTCGCCTTCCTCTCTCGTAGGTTCTCAGCCCTTACGTTTTAGATATACGCAGGAGGGACTGAGGCATTGGGTTCAAGTACTACGTATATTAATGGGCCAGTTCTATCATATGAGCGTCCTTGTTTTCAGCATAACCCGTATCCCCCCTAGATTGCAAAAAAACGGTGGATTAACCCAACCGTTCTTCTGCCATAAAGGAGCGTAAGCTATTTAACGCGCGCTTCGCAAGCGCTTCGTTTTTCTCTGCTTTTTTGCGGTAACGGGTATCCAGCTTCGGAAATAAACCAAAGTTGGCGTTCATCGGCTGGAAGTGTTCGAAATCTGCAGTGGTAATATAACGCGCCATACTGCCCAGCGTAGTGTCCGCAGGGAAGACGATCCCCTCCTGATCAGCGGCAGCTCGGGCTGCGTTAATCCCCGCGATCAGACCGGACGCAGCGGATTCCACATAACCTTCAACACCGGTCATCTGACCCGCGAAAAAGAGCGATGGCCGCGCCTTCAACTGATAGGTTGGCATAAGCAGCTTCGGCGAGTTGATAAAAGTGTTCCGGTGCATTACGCCGTACCGGACGAACTCCGCGTTCTCTAGACCTGGAATCATCGAGAAGACGCGTTTCTGCTCGCCCCATTTCAGATGGGTCTGGAAGCCTACCAAGTTGTACAGTGTCCCGGCTGCGTTATCCTGACGAAGCTGCACCACAGCATATGGTAGCTTGCCAGTGTGCGGGTTGACGAGACCCACCGGCTTCATCGGCCCAAACAGAGCTGTCTGCTTACCCCGCCGCATCATCACCTCGATTGGCATACAGCCTTCGAAGTAAATCTCCTTCTCGAAGTCCTTCAGCTGAGCTACCTCCGCGTTAATTAACGCATCATAGAAAGCGTCGAACTCCTCTTCCGTCATCGGGCAGTTCAAGTAGGCCGCTTCGCCTTTATCGTACCTGGAAGCCAGGTACACTTTGCTCATATCGATGGAATCCTTCTCCACAATCGGAGCGGCAGCATCATAAAAGTAAAAATAGTCCTCGCCGGTCAACTGCTTAATTTGCTCTGAAAGGGCAGGAGATGTCAGCGGCCCGGTGGCAATCACGACAATCCCGTCCTGCGGGATCTCCTTGATTTCCTCATTCACCACTTCAATCAATGGATGCTCTCTCAGCGTCCGGGTGATCTCCCCCGAGAACCCGTCCCGGTCAACGGCGAGCGCGCCGCCGGCCGGTACCGCATTGCGATCCGCCGCTCCCAGCACCAGCGAGTTCAGCATTCGCATCTCTTCTTTGAGAACGCCAACGGCGTTCGTTAACCCGTTGGCTCGCAAAGAGTTACTGCAGACCAGCTCGGCAAATTTATCGGTATGATGCGCCGGCGTCTTCACAACCGGGCGCATTTCGTACAACACCACGGGGATGCCGCGGCTCGCGATTTGCCATGCCGCTTCACTGCCGGCCAATCCCGCGCCGATGACCGTTACTTTATTCGTCATGTTCATGTCCCCCTACTAAATCTCATGCTGAATTTCTAAGCTGTCTCAAAGCCCGCACAAACGCGGGCTCATCTTAATCATCTGTATCGTCGTTATCTTCAATGGCTTCCACGTAGTCGCAGGAGGTACATTGCAGCTTCCCGCCTTGCTTATTTCGCTTCTCTACGAGCATTGAACCACATTTTGGACAAGGCTTTGGTGAAGGCTTATCCCACGAAACAAAATCGCATTCCGGATAACGGTCGCAGCCATAGAAGACCCGTCCCTTTTTACTCCGGCGTTCGACCACATGCCCTTCTTTACATTTCGGACAGGTGACACCGATGTCCTTAACGATCGGTTTCGTATTCCGGCATTCCGGGAACCCCGAGCAAGCCAAAAACTTCCCGAAACGTCCCAATTTATAGACCATCGGTCTTCCGCATTTTTCGCAAATCTCATCGGAGACTTCGTCTTCGATTTCGACTTCCTTCATTTCCTCTTCGGCAACCCGAAGACGTTTCTCAAACGATTTATAAAACTCGCTCAGCACTCTTACCCAATCCTCGGAACCTTCTTCAACATGGTCCAAGTCCTCTTCCATATGGGCGGTAAATTCCACATCAAGGATTTCCGGGAAGAATTGCTCCGTCTGTTCGATGAGGAGCTCGCCTAACTCAGTTGGGACAAACTTCTTGTCCTCAATCGCTACGTAACCGCGTTTTTGAATGGTTTCCAGGGTTGGCGCGTACGTACTCGGACGTCCAATGCCGAGCTCCTCCAAAGTTCTCACCAAACGCGCCTCCGTATAGCGAGGCGGGGGTTGGGTAAAATGCTGCTTCGGTTCAATCGACTCTTTCGCCAGTTCTTCCCCTTTCGCCAGGGGTGGCAAAAACTTGTCGTCCTCATTGGCGTTGCCATCATCGTTGCCTTCCACGTACACCTTCATAAAGCCAGGGAAGCGGATCTTCGACCCAACCGCGCGGAACGTTGCTTCACCAGCGGCAATATCCACTGACATCGTGTCCAGCACGGCAGAAGTCATTTGGCTGGCCATAAAACGATCCCAAATCAATTTGTACAGCCGATACTGATCCCGGGTGGTGAACTCCTTCACCGCTTCCGGATCTCGCATCGCCGATGTTGGACGGATCGCTTCATGGGCGTCCTGCGCGCTGGCAGCCTTCTTGGAATATTGACGCGGCGTTTCAGGCGCGTAGGCTTCACCAAATTTATCTAGGATATATTGCTTGGCTTCCTCTTGGGCGGAAGTAGCGATTCGCGTCGAGTCTGTACGCATATACGTGATCAGACCAACAGTCCCTTCTTTGCCGAGGTCAACCCCCTCATACAGCTGCTGAGCGATCGACATCGTTTTGGCTGCCCGGAAATTCAGTTTACGCGCTGCCTCCTGCTGCAGGGAGCTGGTTGTAAACGGCGCCGCCGGATGGCGGAGACGTTCCTTCTCCTTCACATCGACCACGCTGAATTTGGCCTTCTCGATCGATTTCAGAATTTCCTGTACCTGCTGTTCGTTCTTTAGCTCGATCTTCTCACCTTTGTACTGGTGAAACTTCGCTTCGAACGAAGAGCCTCCCGTCTTCAGCTTCGCCGTAATACTCCAGTATTCTTCCGGGACAAATTCAGAGATTTCGTTCTCCCTGTCCAAGATGATTTTCACAGCTACGGATTGCACGCGGCCAAACGACAACCCTTTTTTGATCTTCTTCCACAGCAGCGGGCTGACTTTATAACCAACCAGCCGGTCCAAAATCCGTCTGGCTTGCTGCGCGTTCACCAGATCCATATTGATGGGGCGCGGATTTTTGAAGGCGTCTCTAACCGCTTGCTTCGTAATTTCATTAAATACGACGCGGCATGTATCCTTCTCATCCACGTCCAGCACATGGGCCAGATGCCAAGCAATCGCTTCTCCTTCGCGATCGGGGTCGGCTGCCAGATAGATTTTTTTCACTTTTTTGCTGGCATCCTTTAATTCTTTTAATACAGAACCCTTCCCACGGATTGTAATATACTTCGGACTGAAGTCGTTCTCTACTTCAACCCCAATTTGGCTCTTGGGCAAATCGCGAACATGACCCATTGAGGCTTTCACGATGTATTTGCTGCCTAAGTATTTGCCAATCGTTTTCGCCTTGGCAGGCGATTCCACGATGACGAGTGAATCCGCCACAGGTTCGTCCTCCTCTCAAACAATACGAAACTCTAAAACTGGTGTTCCTTGTATTCAGGTAAAATACTCATATAGTCATATATTCAAGCCACTCTCGGTTAGGAATGGACTATATTAGCTGGTATACAGAGCCGGGGAGTTGAACCGCCGTTTTTTTCATGATTAAAGATAACAGAACTGAATGTAAAAGTCCAAAATCCCACCCGGTTTGTACGAGCAGATCATCAAAACTCGTGATGCCCTGCTCCAACATATGGTATATGCGGCGCTCCTCATCTGTCAACTTGTTTCCTGTTACCGCTTCCTTTTTCGACTCCTCCGCGACAGGCAATAAGGCCTGGTATTCCTCCCAAATATCCTTGGCTTCGGTGACGAGTTTGGCTCCCTGCTTCAAAAGCGACAGGGTTCCCCGGCTCTTCGGCGACGTAATTGGCCCAGGGACTGCAAACAGGTCACGATTCGCATCCAGCGTCTCATCCGCCGTGATCAAGGACCCGCTGCGAGCGTCGGCCTCCACAACCACCGTACCATGAGCAATTCCCGCGATGATCCGGTTGCGCTGCGGGAACATCCCGGGATGGCCAGGTGTACCGATCGGATATTCCGAGATGACAAGCCCTTGCTCGGCGATGCGGCGATACATCGAGACATGCTCCGGAGGATAAGCAACGTCGATCGCAGTGCCTAATACGGCTATGGTTGTTCCTCCTGCCTGCAAAGCCGCTTCATGGCAAACTCCGTCAATCCCGCGGGCCATCCCGCTCACGATCGTGATCCCAAGGGCGCAAAGCTCACCGGCTAAGGCAGCTCCTACCTTTCGTCCATAGGCGGTTGGCGTCCGCGTACCGACCATCGCGACAGAGAGGCCGTTCAGCAGCCTGGTATCGCCTAGAGCATACAAAACCCATGGCGGCTGAGCGGTCTCCTTCATTAAAATAGGATACTCCAAATCCAGCCTTGTAATTACCTGTATGCCTTTACCGTCGTACTGTTCCAGTTGGGCCTCAATCCAGTCCCGAGTGAACCGCTCCGACAGCCGAAGTGACAGCCCTGGACCCAGTCCCCGCTCCCTCCAGTCCGCTGCGGTAAACTCGATGGCATGCTCCCAGTCCTCATCATATGCAACGATTTGCTGCAGCGTTTTCCAGCCTACCCCGGGGAATTCATGTAATCCCGCGAGTACCCATTTCTTCTCCACAACGAATCCCTCCTTGAAAAATAAAAAAAGCAACCTCCTCGAGCCATGTATGGCTAAGAAGGTTGCTTACCTTTGGATATGATTATATCAAAAATAGCTTATCGTGTCGTGCACAATTCTAAAAGGCCGCGTTCTTCCAGAACACTGACCAGTGTTGCGCCCATCTCCGATGGGGTCGGCGCGACTTTAATGCCGCAGGACTCCAGCTTCGCGATTTTTTCCTTCGCCGTTCCTTTCCCGCCGGAAATAATCGCACCGGCATGACCCATCCGTTTCCCTGGAGGAGCCGTCACACCGCCGATAAAGCCGACGACAGGCTTCGTCATATTTTTTTGGATCCATTCGGCGGCTTCTTCTTCAGCGGTTCCGCCGATTTCCCCGATCATGATCACGGCATGCGTGTTGTCATCGTCATTAAACCGGCGCAAAATATCAATAAACTCCGAGCCCTTCACCGGATCGCCGCCGATACCAACCGCCGAAGATTGTCCGATGCCGCGAGTCGTCAATTGATGCACCGCTTCATACGTCAACGTGCCGCTGCGCGACACGACGCCGACATGACCAGGCAAATGGATATAGCCCGGCATAATGCCAATTTTGCATTCGCCTGGAGTAATGACGCCTGGGCAGTTTGGACCGATCAGCACGGTCTTTTTCCCTTCCATATAACGCTTCACCTTCACCATATCGAGGACCGGAATTCCCTCGGTGATGCAGATGACCAGATCCAATTCCGCTTCTACGGCTTCCAGGATCGAATCGGCTGCAAATGCCGGCGGTACGTAAATCACGCTGGCAGTAGCCCCCGTCGCTTCCTTCGCTTCGCGAACCGTGTTAAACACCGGCAGGCTGACGGTTTCGCCGTTCTCCAACGTAATATCTACCTTCGTGCCGCCTTTGCCTGGAGACGTTCCCCCGACCATTTGCGTGCCGTAGTCAAGCGCTCCTTTGGCGTGGAACAATGCGGTTTTCCCGGTAATTCCCTGGGTGATGACCTTCGTATTCTTATCGACCAAAATACTCATATTTCGAGCCTCCCCTTATGGATAGGTGATTGCAATGTGAGGTACCACTCTAAATTACGAAACGAGCGAAACGATCTTCTGAGCGCCATCTGCCATCGAGTCGGCCGAAACAATTGCCAGACCCGATTCAGCAAGAATCTGCTTGCCAAGATCAACGTTCGTACCCTCAAGGCGCACAACGAGCGGACGGTCCAAACCAACCTGCTTCGCGGCTTCCACGATCCCTGAAGCAATCACGTCGCATTTCATGATGCCGCCAAAAATATTTACGAAAATCCCTTTCACCTTAGCATCCGACAAAATAATTTTAAAGGCTTCCGTGACCTTCTCTGCCGTCGCACCTCCCCCAACATCGAGGAAGTTCGCCGGGTCTCCGCCATAATATTTAATGATGTCCATCGTCGCCATCGCCAGACCGGCCCCGTTCACCATGCAGCCGATGTTCCCATCAAGCGCAATGTAGCTGAGGTCGTACTTCGAAGCTTCAATCTCCTTCTCGTCCTCTTCTTCCAAGTCACGCAACGCCAAAATGTCCTTATGACGGAACAGCGCATTGGAATCGAAATTCAGCTTCGCATCCAGCGCCAGGACGTTGCCATCTCCAGTGACGACAAGCGGATTAATCTCCGCGATGGAGCAATCTTTGTCCACAAAAGCTTCATACAAAGCCATCATAAATTGCGTGGCTTTGCCTACTAGTTCATTTGGAATATTAATGGAGTAAGCCAATCTGCGGGCCTGGAACGACGTCAAGCCAATAGCCGGATCAATCACTTCTTTGAAAATTTTCTCCGGAGTTGCGGCTGCCACTTCTTCAATTTCCGTCCCGCCTTCCTCAGAGGCCATCATCGTCACGCGGCCTGTACCACGGTCCACGACAACGCCAACGTAATACTCCTTCTTGATATCGCAGCCTTGCTCGATTAAGAGGCGTTTAACCTCTTTCCCCTCTGGTCCCGTTTGATGGGTGACCAGTACCTTGCCGAGGAGTTCCTGAGCATAGGTTCTCACCTCATCCAAGCTTTTGGCCACTTTGACGCCGCCGGCTTTACCGCGGCCCCCGGCATGAATTTGCGCCTTGACCACGACAACCGAGGTCCCCAGCGCTTGAGCCGCTTCGACAGCTTCCTCGACCGTAAACGCCACGCGTCCTTCAGGAACGGCCACACCGTACTGCTTTAGGACTTCTTTTCCTTGATACTCATGGATATTCATGCGTAAAATCCTCCTATCAACAGGCGGTATTTTAGAGGGTCCAAAACCTGCGGCTTGTGGTCCCCCTTCTCGAAAATATCAGTTGAAACCCAGATTATTGTACCACTTTTTTGAAACGCTTTCCTCAAAAAGTTCATCATTTATACACAACTTTTTTATATCATTTTCATCTCAAAGTGAGATGAATACTTGACGCAGCTGGGGAGAAAGTCCGAAGTTCTATAAACCGCTTTCAAAGTTTCAAGGAGTTGCAGGGTCAAGAAAAATTCATGCGAATCGGTTTAGCTTAACAACGACATATTTTTCACATGCATCTCATCATGAGATGAATTTCGACGAACATCAGCAATTTCTTGAAATATTGTAAGTTGTGAAAAAATTGCTTGTCAGTTTTCTTCTCTCTTCCATCCGATTGGAACCCAAACCCTCAACTTGACAATCATTAACGTTCGTCCTAGAATACGTGTAGCTAAATGAATAGGGAAAATAAGGAAGCACCTTTTTCCAATTCGGACCTTGCCGAAGCAAGGCACAAATCGATAGGAATGAGGTGTTTTTTGTTATGTACGGTAAATTGCACAGCGCGTGTTTGTACGGGATTGACGGTGTAATCATCGAGGTCGAGGTTGATTTATCCAGCGGCATTCCGCAAACGAACATCGTCGGATTGCCAGATTCGGCCGTTCGCGAAGCGATTGACCGGGTCCGGGCAGCAATCAAAAACTGCGGCTATCGCTTTCCGCTTCAGCGCGTAACGATTAATCTAGCGCCGGCGGACCTGCGCAAGGAAGGCTCGGCCTTCGATCTGGCCATTGCACTGGCGATATTAGCGGCTAGTGACCAGGTGAGATTGCCGCCGGAGGAGCGCTTGTTGATCATCGGAGAGCTGTCGCTGGACGGCACGCTGCGTCCGGTACCCGGCGTTCTGTCCATGGTGGATCGGGCACGACGCGACGGCTTCACAGCCGTGCTGCTCCCGCAGAATAATGCCGAAGAAGCACTGCTGCTTGGCGGCATTCGAGTCTATGCGCTCAGTCATTTGCGCGAGCTTGCTCCTCCTTCTCCCGAAGCCAAGGACCCAGAGGCTGCCCATGCGTTGCCATTGCACTCCACCCACGAGCAAGATGGGCAGGCTCCGCTTATCCTTCAAACCTTAAACCATCTTGAGAAAAAGACGGAAGGCCCGGGGACAGCGGCACCGCTTCCTCCCCTGCTCGACTACAGCGATGTAATTGGTCAGCGGCAAATTAAGCGGGCGCTGGTCATCGCCGCCGCCGGGTTCCATAATATCGTGCTGATCGGGCCGCCCGGCACCGGTAAGACGATGCTGGTACAGCGATTGCCATCCATCCTGCCGCCCTTAACGCTGGAAGAATCGTTAGAGGTTACGAAAATCTACAGCTCTGCCGGTAAGTTGAACGACTCCGGGCAAGGGCTGATCCAGCGCCGTCCCTTCCGCTCGCCGCACCATACGATATCTGCCGGCGGCCTGATTGGAGGAGGTGGGATCCCGAAGCCGGGGGAAGTGAGCCTCGCTCACCATGGCGTATTGTTTCTTGACGAGCTGCCGGAGTTTTCGAGGAATGTGCTGGAGGTACTGCGTCAGCCGCTAGAAGATCGCGTCGTCACCATCAGCCGCTCCCGGGCTTCGTTCACGTTCCCTGCTCATTTCCTGCTAGCCGGGTCGTTAAATCCGTGTCCGTGCGGCTACCTCGGGGCCGAACCTCCGCTGCCCGCCTGCACCTGCTCGCCTTGGCGAATCGCCCAATACCGCGAAAAAATATCCGGCCCTTTATTGGACCGGATTGATATGCAGGTGGAGGTGCCTCGCCCGCAGCGTTGGCAGGACGATCCGCAGCCGCTGGATTCCGCGGCGATGCGGGAGCAAGTGATGGCGGCTGAACGGATTCAACAGGAACGCTATCGAGGCTGTCGAATCTCCCGGAACAGCGAGTTGTCCGGCAGCCTGTTGCGTAGGTTTGCACCGCTTGACCGTGACGCCACCAAGCTCCTCCAGGATTGTTTTGCTACACTGGGACTGAGCATGCGGGCGTATGACCGGATCATTAAACTGTCCCGAACGATTGCCGATCTGGAAGGAGAAGCTGATATCCGCGCCGAGCATGTCGCCGAAGCGATCCAATACCGGCAGTTGGACCGGCGGCATGAAGTTGCGGGATGAAGCCCCTCGCCGTCAGAAAGCGGCTAGAATATGCTCCAGCGCGATCGTATCGCCATACCCAAACGTTACCGCGATGACATCAAAGCGAAGGTTGGCGTCTGATTGGCCTCTGCGATGCAAATACACCGCGGCTGTGTCACGAACCTGCTTGATTTTGCGGGCATTCACCGACTCAGCCGGTGTGCCGAAAGCCGCAGCCTGTTGGCTGCGGCTTCGGACTTCTACGATCACGAGAAGGTCTCGTTTGCTGGCTATGATGTCAAGTTCTCCACTGCGGCAACGCCAATTTCGCTCAAGAATCGTATATCCCTGTGAAATCAGATGCTCACAAGCGGCCTGCTCCGCTTTTCGGCCGCGTTCTTTGCGGCGATCCCCTCTTTGCCCATTGATGCCAAGGTTACTCAAAGAACAACCCTCTTTCTACCATTTTATCTGATCGATAAATAAAGGTTAGAATTTCGGCAACCAAATCATACAGTTCCGCAGGAATCTGTTGATCCAAATCCAGCTTGGATAACACCTCAACCAACGCAGCGTCCTCTTGGATCGGAATCCCGTGCTCCAGCGCTGCGTCCAGGATCCGGTCAGCGATGAGACCCTTGCCTTTGGCTACAACGACTGGAGCCTCCCCCTGGCCGGGATCGTATTTCAAGGCGACTGCTTTTTTGAAAGCCAAGCTGGATGCTTGCGGTTTTTCCTTCATACGCGGTAATCCACTCCTTTGTATACGCTAGGCGCGTAAGACATCGGCTGGCTGAAATCCGCTGTATTGCCTTCCGCTTCATCCGGCAGGATCAAAGGCTCCGCCTTCAGCGATAAAAGGCGATATCCCGCCTTCTCCAGCGCCTCGCTCACTTCGTCCTGGCGGGATTCCAGGAAGGCTCCAGTCGCTTCTTTCTCACTATAGATTTTGAGCAGCACCTTCTTGTCGGCGACCTGCACGTCGACCATAAGTTGACCCAGCGTCTTCATCTGCAAATCGAACCATAACCGACAGTTGGCCGGATCCAGTTCACCCTTCCGACCGCGCCGCGACTCGATGTGCACGGCAGCGGTTTGCCGACCGTCCGGACCGATCAAGGGCAGGAACATCGTCACGTGCGCAAACGGCGCGGTCCGATCGGTATTGAGCAGCAGCTGCTGCCCGGTCAGCTGCTGAACGAGCTGGCGCGCCGCCTCTTGCAGCGGCGCAGGCAGCTCGTCTGAGGCCATCACCTGCAGGAGAAGGCCTTTCAGCGTCTCGTGCGCAGCCGTGCTCGCCGCCGTCACGTTGCCGCCGCTGCGCGCGGCTGCGGCTGTGGCAGCGGCTTCGGCGCCAAGCGGCTGCGCTTTCCCGGGCGGGAGCTCCGCTTCGCCCGGGGCCACCC
>NZ_JAWDJI010000173.1:0-45173 GCF_032465655.1 Paenibacillus sp. 3LSP
CCGCCGGTGACGCCGTCGTCCTCGGCCTCAGCCGGAGCCGGATGATGCGCGGAGCCGCACACTGGGCACGGTTCGCCGTCCTGCAGCTGCTCCGCTAACCGGGTTGCCCACAGATGGCGTTCGCGCACCTTTAGCGCCTGACGCAGCGACTGTTCGGATCCGGTGAGCTCAGCAGCATGCTGCTGCAGTTCTTTCTCCAACATCGTCAGCTCCAAAGCAGCTTCCGCAAGCTGTCCGGCAAGCGTTTGGCTGGATAGCTGCACCTCGGCAACTTCACGAACGATTTGCTCCAGCTTACCCTCTGCCTGCTGCAAGCTTGTCCGAGCAGCCGCTTCCTCCTGCTCCGCTTGCGCGAGCTGCTCCTGCAATGCGGCCAACTGCTGGGCCAGCCGTACGGCAGCTTGCGCCTGCTGACGCTCCTCGGCCTTCACTTCCGTCGCCTTCAGCTGCTGCTCCAGCTCGCGCTGGCGTGTCTGCGCCTTGGCCAGCAGCTGCTCCTCCTTCGCCGTCTGCTCGGCGAGGAGCTGCTTACGCTGCGCGCCCTCCGCGCGCTGCGCCGCGATCCGCTGCAGCTCGGCGCCAAGGCGCGCGGCCTCCTCCTGCAGGCTGCGCGCCTGCTCCAGCTGCTCGAGCCGTACGAGCAGCGCCGGCTCCTCGCGGCCGAGCGCCGCCGCTGCGGCTTCCGCAGCCGCACTGGCCTCGGCGGCCGCCGCAGCCCCAGCCCGGGCGGCCTGCTCGGCCTCGGCCGCGGCTAGCGCGCGGGCGGCGGCGGCGCGCTGCGCCTCTTGCCAGGCCGTCAGCACCGGCCTGAGCGCCTCGGCGGCGCTCCCGCGCGCCAGCTTCGCCTCCAGCGCGGCGATCTCGCCGCCTTGCGCGCGCAGCGCCTCCAGCTGCGCCGCTCGCTCGGCGCGCTCGACCGCCAGCTCGCGCACTTTGGCGAGCTGGTCATAGCGCTGCTGCGCGTGCAGCAGCTCGCGGCGCCGCTCGGCGGCGAGCGCCGCCGCCTCTTGCACCGCTGCCGCCGCTTGCTCCAGCGCCTCGGCGGAGGCATTCCCGAGCCCTTGCTGCTCGGCGGCCACCTCGGCGCGGCGCTGCTCGTTTGCTCTGACCTTGCGGGTCAGCTTCTGCCCTAGCAGGTCACCGTATTTTTCCAAGTGGAACAGCCGCTGCAGCATCGCCCGTCGGTCCGCCCCCTTCAGGGACAGGAACTCGGCGAATTTTCCCTGAGGCAAAACAACCGCACGGGTGAAATCATCCATTTTGAGACCGAGCTTCTGCTCCACGCAACGTGTCACATCAGCCAGCTTGTCGGCGATGACTTTTTCCTCATCATCCGGCAAAATTTCGATAAACCGACTGATCGTATTGCTGACCGACAACTCGCTCTGGCGCTTAAACCGCCGCTCCACCCGGTAACGCTCCGTCCCGGCCGCAGAAGTCAGCTCGAACGTAAACGCCACAAACAGCGCGTCCTCCAAATGGTTCATAATCCCTTGGGTTCCGCCGGATGCACGGCCAACTTTGCCGTAAAGGGCCAACGTGATCGCATCCAGAATCGTCGACTTCCCGCTGCCCGTCGGCCCAAAAATGCCAAACAACCCTGTCTCACACAGCTCGGTAAAATCGATCGTCTGCATTTCCCGGTAGCTTTGCAGCCCGGCTAATTTTAGCGTAATCGGCTTCATCGACTTCCCCCCTCCACAGCACCATCCGCTGCCGCGCTTTCATCCTCTTCTTCGGAGACGAGGGACATAAACAGCTCAACCAACTCTTCCTCCGGCTCAGCTCCACCGGTTTGTCGCTGGTAAAACTTGCGGAACAGCTCATGCACCGGCACGCTCTCGCGGGAGGCGAGCTCCTCCTGCAGCTCCCGTCCCGGATAGACCGGGCGAATATGGACGATCCCGTCATGAGCCTTACGCAGCGCCTGGATGTCGCTGAGCGCCATCGCTTCGGTTAGGCTGATTTCGAGGTCGATAAACGCGTTCGCGTCCCTTCCCTCTTCCAACCAACGGTACGCCTCTGCCAGCCCGCCCCGGCAGCTCCAGCGTACCAGCGGCCTCCCGCTGCTCAAGTACAGCTCCTCCAAGATCGGCTCCTTCCCAGGTACCGCATCCAGGAGCATCACTGATTTGGCTTGTCCTGCCTCGGAAAAAGAATACGCCAGCGGCGACCCGCTATACCGGGTTAATCCGGCTCCCTTTACCGCTTGCGGCCGGTGCAGATGCCCCAGCGCCGTGTATTGCGCGCCGATGTCCAGCGCCGACGGGTCCACGGTATAAGCGCCGCCAACCTGAATCGGCCGTTCGGAGTCCGATTCCACGCCGCCAAGCACATAGATATGGCTCATCGCGAGGTTCACGGTGTCCGGGCGAAACGCCCCGGCCAGCTGGCGCATCAACATCCCTACCTTGGCGCTGTAAGCCAGCCGCAGTTCGGATTCATCCGCATCGCCGGCCAGCAGCTCGGACAACCGGGCTTCGGAAGGATACGGCAACGCAGCGATGACCGCCGTCTCCCCGGTGCGCGGCACAGGAACGGTGATCGCCTCAGGCACCGGCAGCCCCACCAACGAAATGCCCCGGCGCGCCACCAGCGGCGATACCGCAGCCACCCGCTCCGGCTGGTCATGGTTCCCGGCGATCACCGCCAGATGGCAGCCGGTCTCCGTCAGCCGTGCCGCCGCATCGTAGAACATCGCTTCCGCCGCAGCCGGCGGATTCACACTGTCATACACGTCGCCCGCCATCAAGACGAGATCTACTTGCTGATCCTTGACTATCTGCACTAGCTCGTCCAGAAACGCCTCCTGCTCTGTGAGCCGACTGCGTCCCTCCAGCGTGCGCCCCAAATGCCAATCGCCCGTATGTAAAATGCGCATCCCTTTCTCCCCCTTGATCTTGGCTAAGTACGCCGGCATTCTAGCACTCACTCTATTTCGGATAGATGGGGGGCAGCCTTTATTGGCTGCCCGCATCCATGGAGATTACAATCTCACCGCTTGGCCGCCGTCAAAGAAATACAACCATTTCTCATCCACGGTCGAACCGGTGATATCCTCAACCGCTTGGGCGTACAACTCCAGCTGGAACCGGTACGATTCCGCCAGCGCTTTCGCCCCCCCGCGATGCTCCAGCACTCGGTCGCTTTTGTAATCTAGTAGGTACACTTTGCCGCCTACTGCGAACAGGCAGTCCACAATCCCCTGGATCAGGACCGTTTCCCCGTCCAGCTCCTGGAATGCAGCGCTTGGCGATCCATCTTGCATCGTTTCCAATCCGCTCAGCTGCGGCGAGGCTTCCGCTGCAGGCAGCCCGTAGCTGAACGGCATCTCGCGTTTCACCCAGTCCGCCTGCCGCAGCAGTTCGCCAAGCGGGCTCTGCAGCAATCTTGAGATGCTATCCACCTCAATGGCCGCCGCCTGCTCCGCGGTCATAATTTTCCGCTCGATCAACCGATTCAGCGTCGCTTGAACGACTGCGATTCCCGGCTCTGCGTCAAACGGCAGGTGCTGCATCAGCGTATGGTAGGCGACCCCACGTTCGGTTGGAGTCAGCTTGCGCTGCTCCATGAACCGCGGACGGCGCAGATGCAGCTTGAACTCCGGCTGCTCTTCCGCCTCTGCCTGTTCTCGCTCGCGCAATAGCTCCGCTTCTACGAAGACGTCACGAGCCGGTTCCTCCTGCAGCGACAACAGCGCCTTCATCTCCGTCACTGAGGTTTTGGGCGCGACTCGGCTTGCTGCCGCATAAGGATACGTCCAGTTGAGCCGTGACTCCACCATAACTCTCATCTCAGCCGCCTCGACGTCTTCTGCCTCTTCCGGCAGGACCGCTGTCGGCTGACCAGACAGCAACGCCTTGATTTGCGCCGAATCCACTGCCGCAGTCTCCGCAGTGACAGCCGCTTCTGCCACCGCTCCGTTCTGTCCCGCCGTGCGGGCGGAAAGAAACGCGATGTGCCAGTCGGAAGGGCTGTCCGCCAACACGGCAGGACCAACCTCCGGCAGCCCGGCGAACTGCCGCAGCTCCCGTGCGCTTGGATGGCGGATCAGCGCTGGGCCAATCCAGTCGAGATAGCAGCGTCCCCGCGCCAGCAAATAATCCGGCAGCTGATGCTCACTCGCCTCCAGCGCACCGCCCCAAGCTTCGACGGACTTGGTGAGATTTTTGACCGAAGAGACGAGTACAAGCTTGTCCTTCGGGCGGGTAAGCGCCACGTACAGAACGCGCATCTCCTCCGCCAACAGCTCCATCTGCGCCCGCCGCCGGATCGCCAGGTTCGGCAACGTCGGGTAGCTGACGCGTGTGTTCGCGTCAACGTACTTCGGACCAAAGCCAAGCTCCTTATGCATCAGAAACGGTGCGTTCAGATCCTGTCGATTAAATTGCCTGGACAATCCGGCGATGAACACAACCGGGAACTCCAAGCCTTTACTCTTGTGGATCGTCATGATGCGTACGCCGTCGCCCTGTTCCCCGGCATCGCCCGGAGCCCCAAGGTCGCCGCCGTTCTCGCGCAGTCGAGTAACGTAACGCAAGAAGCGGAACAACCCGGGGGCCGAAGATGATACCTCGTATTGTCTCGCCCGATCCAGCAGCGCCTGCAGGTTGCTCTGACGCTGGGTTCCGCCCGGCAAGCCGCCAACCCATTCCAGATAACCGGTTTCCCGGTAAATCTCGCGGATCAGGTCGCTAAGCTGCCCAACCCGTGCCATGCTGCGCCACGTGTCCAATTGCCGCAAGAACGCCTGCAGCTTCAGCGCCAAAGCATCGCTAATCGGTTCAACCGGGCTCGTCTCCGGATGAGATACCGAAGCTTCTCCAGCGCCTCCTTCCCTATTGTCACTTAGCGCAACTCCCGCGGCTGCCCGTGCCAGAACCGCCTCATAGTAACGGCCGCTTGGGGAAGCTAGGCGTATGTCCGCCAGCTCCTCCTCAGAAAAATCGTACAGCGGCGAACGTAACACCGCTGCCAGCGGAATATCCTGCAGCGGATTGTCGATCACCTGCAGAAGCGACAGCATCGTTTCAACCTCGGACGCCTGAAAATAACCTTGGCTTAACTCCCCGTACGCCGGAATTCCTTCCACTCGAAGCTCCTCGATCATTGCCGGCGCCCAGGTCAACGTCGACCGCAGCAAAATCACCATATCTCGGAAAGCGACCGGACGCATCGTCTGCAGCTGCTTGTCGTAGATGCGCAGCGGTTCACCGCCTTCGCCCAACATCCCGCGAATACGAGCTGCAATGGCGCGGGCTTCCAGCCGCACCGCCTCAATCAACGCAGCCTCATCTTCCTCGTCCCCGCCTTCGCCGTCCAAGGGTTCGCTGTCTCTGCTATCGAACGAGTCTGAACCGCTGCTTGATCCGTTGTCGCGATCAATCAGCAAGAGCTCTGGGCGATAATCCTCGGTTCCCTGCGGTGGAAAGCCTTCCCCATACACCAGCTCGGCCCGTGTATCGTACGATATTTCCGCTACACTCTCGTTCATGATCTGTCGGAACAGTAAATTCACCGCGTCAACGACCTCGCGCCGGCTGCGGAAGTTCCGCGCCAAATCGATGCGCAGCCCGGCTCCGTCAAAATCGTCGCCATAGGTTCGATATTTCTCCAGGAACAGCCCGGGTTCCGCCAAGCGGAAACGATAGATGCTCTGCTTCACATCGCCAACCATAAACCGATTGCCCGGGTTCTCCCGGGAAATTAAGCGTACAATCGTCTCCTGCACCGTATTGGTGTCCTGATACTCGTCCAGCAGCACCTCATCGAATTGCCGGCGGTATTCCATGGCCGCATCAGACGGTCGCAGCTCGCCCGGCTCCGAATCCGGATGCCGCAGAATTTGCAGGCAATAATGCTCCAGGTCGGAGAAGTCGAGCCAGCCCTTGGACACTTTTTGCAGCCGGTAACGTTCTCCAAATTCACTCACGAGCTCCGATAATGCACCAAGCAGTGGAGCCATGTCATGCATCTCCCGCAAAAACGCCTCCGCCGGTCGACCATACAGCTGCGTCCGCAAATCGGTGACTGTCTTCTTCGCTTCTTCTCGCAGCGCTTTTACCCGCTCCTGTACCTCCGGATCGGTCTGGTCTTTCTTGACCGGCTTCAGCTTGCCAAAGTTCACCCCTTGAAACGCGTCATACAACGAAGCCCAAGCTCCGCCTGCCACCGCTTCCTGCAGCGAGCGGACCACGTTCAGATCATCCTCCAGCGTGACGGCATACGGCTCCGGCCCTCCCGGAGATAACGCCAGCGCCTTTGCTTGCGTCAGCAAGCTGATCGCGCCTCCCAGCGCCAACTTCGTATCGGCCAATAGGCTTTGGACCCATGCGCTCTTCTCTAGGGCAGCGAGATCTGGAGCCATAAAAGAGGAAGACGCTTCCTGAAGCCAGTGATCTGGCCAAGGATGGCTGCGCGAGAAGTCATAAAGCCGCTGCACCAGCGTAAAGACCGCCGCATCGGTGCGCTCTCCGCCAAACAGATCCACCAGCTTCAAGAACGGGCTGTCCGCCGGTTCACCTCCGTATTTATCCTCTAGCAGCTCCTCCAGCACCTCTTGACGCAGCAGCGCTGTCTCACTTTCCGAGGCAATCCGAAAGCCTGGATCGAGCGGGATCAGCGTGTAATAGCGTTGAATAACTTCCATACAAAACGAGTGGAGCGTCGTGATCGAAGCGCGCCCTAACATGGCCAGCTGATGGTTCAAGTACTCGTTGCCCGGGTCCTTGGCTAATTCCTTCTCCAGCGCTTCCGTGATCCGACCCCGCATCTCCGCAGCGGCGGCTTTGGTAAACGTAGCCACCAGCAGCCGCTCCACGCTCAGCGGCTGTTCGCGGTCCGTCAGCTTGCGGATAATCCGCTCGACGAGCACCGCTGTCTTGCCGGACCCAGCGGCTGCGGCCACCAGCATGTCACCGCCGGACAAGGCGATCGCCCGCCATTGGTCATCACTCCAGTAACTTCCAGCTGGTTTTGGTTTCGTCGGGATGGTCATGAAGGGTTCGCCTCCTTTCCGCGCTCCTGTCCGAGGAGCTGCCAAATTTCGTTTTTGCCCGGTTTGCCGAGGACGTGATATGCGTTGCCGTCCAATGCTTCCTCAAAGCGGCACACCGGTTTGTAGGGACAAAACGTACAAGCCGTCTCCAGGCCAAGTCGATATGGGGCAATCTGCACGTCACCGTCGGTGATGCGCGTGCCAATCTCCGTAATCGTCCGTCGTACAGAACCCAGCAGCGTATCCCACTGCTCCGGCGTTGCAACCGAGGCGCTGCTGTAGAAGCCGCCATCCGCCTTAATGGCCACCGGAATGATATCGGAATAGCCTTTTTCCAGTTGGGCATCCATCTTCGCGATCACATCCCGGTCTGCGAGCAGCAAGCCCTTCATCTTGAATCGCTTTAGCAGCTCCTGCTGCGCCTGCTCCGCACTCATGCCGTTGCTGCTTTGCAGCAGCGGGTTATGCACATGGAAATACAACGTGCCGGCAGGAAGGGCAGGCTGCCCCAGCCAGGCTTCCGCCGAGGACAGCAGAACGTCCAGATAGGTGAGCATTTGTAGAGATAAGCCGTAATACACTTCGTGCAGCTTTAGGTCGGTCTGACTCGACTTGTAGTCGATGACCCGCAAGAGCAGGCCTTGTTCGCCTTCCGCCATATCCACACGGTCAATCCGGCCGACGATTTCCATCACGCAGCCGTTGGGCAGCTCAAACGTCAGCGGAGGCAAGGGCCGCCCTGGTCCAAAATCCAGCTCCAGGCCAACCGGCTCGAAGCTGCCGCGACGCGCTTGCTCGCCAAGGATTAACGAAGCCCGACCGACGATCGCTTTCAGCTTGCGGGAAATATAACCGTAGCGCTTGGAGCTAAGCAGGATTTCGCCCTGCAGCTTAGGTGCCAACTCATCAACAGCCGAATTGGCGGCCTGAATCGCTTCCTCTGGCGTAAGGCTGCCCCAGCTGCGGTTTTGCGACTTGAAGGTGATCGCCATCTGACTGAGCGCCGCATGGAACAGCTGTCCGATATCCGGCGCTTGCAGTCGGTAAAGCTGGCGTTCCTTCAGCTTCAGCCCATGTGAAGCGAAGTGCGCGAACGGACAAGCCGAGAACTGTTCCATCCGCGATACGCTTGTCCGCAGCCGTTTGCCGTAAAGCCGTCGGCTCGTTGCCGGCGTCAAACCGCGCACCCGGTTACGATAATCCAGCGAGGTCAGCAGGCGAGCCGTTTTGCTTTCCCATTCCGGTCGGGACTTGTACCATTCCAGCACACGCCACCACAGCGGCGAAATGGACTCTCCCGTCTTCCACAGTCGCAGCTGACCGATTAAGGCGTTTAGCGTCGGACCCGGATGAGAGACGTATTCAAGCTGAGAAGCGAACGGATCGGTGGAGCTGCTGACAGGCCCCGGCGCTAATAGCAGCGGCTGCTCCTTTAGTCCCGGGAAGATCCGCTTCACATGCCGGATCACCTCCGATGGTAAAAGTGCCCCCCCCTCACCATCGGCAGCGGGGTAGCTTAACCAGAGCGAACGGCTTGCCCCGGACAACGCTTCGTAGATGAGGAAACGTTCATCCAACAGCTTGCGGGCCAGCCCCGGAGCCAGCTCCAAGCCAAGCTCCGCCAGTCGCTCCCGCTCCTGCTCGCTGAGCACCCCCTCCTCTTGCAAATTGGCTGGCATGATTCCTTCATTAATGCCAAGCAAGAACAGATGCTTGACCTGCCCCGAACGCGTCCGCTCCGTACTCCCGATCAGCACCTGGTCGAGCGAAGGCGGCACCAGCGACACCTTCAGCTCCTTGAGCCCGGTCTCCAGCACGCCGGCAAAGAGCTCCAGCTCCAACGGCTCGTCCCCCATCATCTCTACGATCTGGTCAAGCACGTCCAATACCGCGCCCCATAATTGGCGATGCTCCATCGCCTGACGCGGCTTACCTTCGCGAACCATTTGGTGTGCCAACACATCCAGGCGCTGGGCGGCTTCCACCCGCTCCAGCAAATGGTACACTGCCGCACACATATCTTCTGCGTTCTTCGCCTTACGGATTTCTTTCTCAAAAGCGGTCAAAGGGCCGGCGACCGCAGCGCGGCACCGCTCCAACAGCTGCAGCTGCTCCATGGCTTTCGTGGATGCCGACGTTTGATCCTCCAGCTCCAGCGACAGGCTGGGCGCCGATTTCCAAGGACGGCCGTCAAACCATCGATAACCTTGGATTCCGCTCGCCAGAGCATAATTCTCCAGCACATCCATATGTTCACGCGTCAGACTGCCGTCCAGCGGCAGAAGAAATTCGCTTTTCACGCAGCGAAATACGTCTTCGTATCTCCAAAACCCAAGCACAACGTCCAGCGCCGCCCGAATAAACTCGATCATGGGGTGATACAGCATGCTTGTTTTCTGGTCAAGGAAATAAGGGATCCCGTATGCTTCCATCGTTGGAGCAAGCAGTTCTTCATAATCCCCTAAGTTGCGCACCAAGAGCGCCATGTCCCGCCAGCGCACACCTTCTTCCCGGGCGAGACGCACCATCTCACGTGCCGCCCCTTCGACCTCGGCTCGCCGGCTGGCCGCCCGGTGCAGAGACAAGGCATTCTCTAAATCTTTAGGCGGCTCAGACTTCGGCCATGGCGAACGTCGCTCGTAAGCCGACTCCAAGTATGAAAGCGTCTCGCTCTCCCGAAACCGCGGGAACGGGCGAGCTTCCAGCAGCTCCGGCGGCAGCACCTCAATCCCCTCTTCTGCAGCCAGTCGGCTCAGCTTCACGAAGGCAGATGCAGGGGTATAGAACAGGTTAAGTTCATGCGGCTGATTTCCATCGTTGTATACTCGGTCTAATGTCAGTGAGACCGTAACCGAAGCCGCCGTTTTCAGCAGCGCGAGAATCGCAGTATATTCCTGAGGGGTAAACGTATGAAACCCGTCAATCCAAATTTCCGCCCCGCGCAAATAAGCCGACTCGCTGGCCCCCTGCGCCAGCTTGACGACATGGTCCTCGTTGTCGATGTACAAGCGGGACAGTTCTTCGTCATACTCCGCGAACAGGAGGCTCAAATCGTGCATTTTATCTTTTAATAAAGGAGACTCCCCTTCGATCTGCTCCAGAAGATGATAATGCTCCTGCAAAGTGGAGAAATCCACGTTATATTTCTTCATTTCCGTATACAGCCCGGCGATCCGGTCAATTAATCCGAGCTGGTCTCCGCCGTGTCCAAACAGCTTCAACTCGTCTTTGCGGCGGCGCATGAGCTTGTACAGCAGCATTTTCTTGCCTTCATCATCGATCGGCACCAATGCCGCACCTCCGGTTTCCTGCATGACGCGCAGCGCCAATCGACGAAATCCTAACACCTGAGTGCGTACTGTACCGTGCAGTCCCGGGGCCGTAGCGATCCGCTGCTCGATCTGAAACGTGCCTTGCTCCGGGGTTAAAATAATGAGCGGCGGACCCATCGGTTGCTCCCGCAGCTTGGAGGTCACCCGGTCAAGAATGAGGCTTGTTTTGCCGCTGCCGGAGCGGCCGAGTATAAACTGTAAAGACATGGAAATCCCTCCTACGACGGACAATTCGTTAAGTTCCAGTATAGCATAAATACGATCAAACATTCGCATCTTCTTCCGTCACAAAAACAGCCTCGCACCGCGAAAGCTCGCGAAACGAGGCTGTAATTCAATTATATTCAATTTTATAACGCGTGTTTGCTGCGCACTTCGAAAATGGCAAATTTCAGGTAATGTCCTTCGTCCACCCCAAGAATTTGCGGGTGGTCCTTACCGGCTGCCCGCCATTCCACAAGACGCAGTACTTTGCCCGCATCCTCCGCTGCCTCAAGAATCGTCTCCAGGAACAGATCCGGACGCATATGGTAAGAGCAGCTGGCCGTGACCAAATAGCCGCCTTCATTTACCAGCTTCATGCCGTGCAGGTTAATGTCTTTATAGCCGCGAACGGCGCCTTTGACCGCCGCTTTCGTCTTGGCGAACGCCGGTGGATCGAGGATCACGACGTCCCACGTCCGCCCGCCGCCGGCGGTCAAAGGCACGGAAGTATCGACCTTAGCGTCCTGGGCAGCCCGCCGTGCCCGTTCCTCCAAGCCCTTTACCTGGCTGCGCAGATAGTCAAACGCATCAGCCACCACAAATTCGACGCGATCGGTGAACCCATTCAGTTCCACGTTCCGCTTCGCACTTTCTATCGCATGCTCGGAGATGTCAAGGCAAGTGACCTTTTTGGCTCCATATTTGCAAGCATGCAAGGTGAAGCTTCCGGTATGCGAGAAGCATTCCAGCACGGTAGCTCCATCCCAGTACGGGAAGGTGACTTCTTTACCGTTCCGGTTAACCGGTGCGAGACGCACACCGCCGTCTTCCGTGGGCAGCTCCTGCAGCGAAATGCCGCTGCGGCCACCCCAGCCGGTCATCAACGGCTTGATGGACGCCCGGTTTTCCCGCTGGTCGAAGAAATACCCGGTTTTTTGCCCCTGCTCGATATCCACCTCGATCTTAAGCCCGTTCTCTGAAACGATCACATGGCGCGGCGGCTGGCCAAAGATCGACCCTTTCACCTGCTCCAAGCCTTCCATTTCCCGGACACCTACATCACTGCGTTCATAGATGCCAACGGGGTGCATCACTTCGGACAACGCCTCTACGATCTGCTCCCGACAGCGGTCCATCCCCAGTGTAAGCAGTTGTACTACCAACACGTCACCAAATTTGTCCACAATCAGCCCCGGCAAAAAGTCGGCCTCTCCGTATACGAAACGGTAAGCGTCCTCCTTCACGAACCGTTCCCGATGCTTCAAGCATTCCTGAAACCTACGGACAAAAAAGGCCTTGTCCATCGCCTCCAACGGTGTATACGACACGATGCGGACAGTAATTTGTGAAGCCGGGTTGTAATACCCGGTGGCCAGATAACGGTTCCGGTGATCAACCACCTCAACCAAATCGCCCGGTTTCACCTCTCCTTCCAATCGTTCGATTTCATTTTTGAAGATCCAAGGATGTCCTTTTTCCACCCGTTTCTTGCGGCTGCGTTGCAATATGACCCTTGCCACTTAATCCTTCACTCCTCATTTTAAATATGACTCACGACGCCTAAAGCACCGCTGCGACCGGGACGGTTCGTCAGCCTGACTGGCATGGAAGTTGTCCGACCGTCATATATGTAACTTGTACGATTATCGCTTGTCTGCATTTGACAGATCATCCGGGGAGGGAGGTTGCCAGCATGTTTCATGAGATTTTGTTTCCTGTGACGTTTGGCTTCGCCCTGTTCCTGTTCGGCATGAAGGTCATGGAGGCGGCCCTGCACGCATGGGCAGGTCCACGACTGATTGGTGTTCTTCACCGGACGACGCGGACACCTTGGACCGGCCTTGTATCGAGCACCTTCATCACGGCCGTCTTACAGAGCAGCACCGCTGTAACCGTCATGACAATTGGCCTGGTTAACGCCCGCCTGTTGTCCTATGCACGGACGCTCGGCATTATTCTGGGAGGGAATATCGGAACCTGCCTGACCACAGAACTGCTTGCCCTTAATATAGCCAAGCTGGGAGTCCCCATGCTGATCGTTTCGTTCACGTTATGGGCCGCCGCCGTGCTGGCAGGCGAAATGTTGCCAAACTATATCCAACGCCGCATCCCCTGGTTGCTGCCCTTGCAGTATGCTGCCCTGGCTATCGCCGGCTTCAGCCTCGTTATGATCGCCATCCGTTTTATGCAGTCGATTGGTCCGGCGCTGGAAGAGCGCGGCGTGATCTCCTGGCTGCTGGAGCATGCCACCGGCAGCCTGTTGTGGGGCGCCTTTGCCGGCGCTATCCTGACGGCGATCATTCATAGCAGTGCTGCCGTCGTCGCCATGACGATGGGACTCGCCGCCAGTGGTGCCTTGCCGGTCGAATTTGGCATCGCCATGGTTATCGGCTCCAACGTAGGCACCTGTGTCACGGCGGTCATCGCCGCCATCAGCGGCACCCGAGCTGGCCGCTTCGTCGCATGGTCGCATGTAACGCTCAACGTATTGGGAGCAGTCTTGTTCTTGCCGCTAGTTCCGCTGCTGCAAGGGGCGGCAGCCTGGTTAACCAGCGATCTTTCAGCGCAAATCGCTCACACGCAGACGATTTTTAATGTGGTCTGCTCCTTGCTGGCGCTGCCGTTCTGCTATTTGCCAATCTGGTCCAAGCTGGACCCGCCTGAAGACCTGGATCATCACGCCGGCCCCCTCCTTCCGAATGCGAAGGCATCTAAATAGCCGCAAAAATGCAGTTATTTTCCCCGATATTCTCCCATCTCCTCAATATCGCAGAAAACAACTGCACCGTATTAGTTCTCCGGCTCGATCCCCAGCATTTGCAAGGCCTTCTCTAAGATGAAGTCGTTATTGTCATATCCCGCCTTGCGTTGCTGACGCCAAGCCTCCTGCGGCTCGTACCAGGACACGCTGCGGATCTCCTCAAGCTGAGGACGGAGGGCACCGCTTTGCCATTCTACCAGGTAATAATGGACTTCTTTTTCCACGGAGCCGAGTTTGGGATGATGGTAAGTATATGCGATGATATCAATCAATTTATTAATCCGGCCCACAATGCCGGTTTCTTCCAAAATTTCGCGCAGCGCCGTTTGTTCCACGGTTTCTCCCGGTTCCCGCTTCCCTTTCGGAAACGATATCTTGCCATAACGATCGGTAATCAGTTGCACTTGCAGCCGTCCGTCTTGGATGCGATAAACGACGCCTCCAGCAGAGATTTCTTTGAATGGCATTCTGGCTGTACCTCCTTTATTTTACCCAAGCCTCCCAATGGACTGAGGCGCTTCTGTTCGCTGTTCCCTTCAGGATATGCCGTCTTCGGCGCTGGGCGAGAAATTGTTGACGCCCGTTGTTATTTGTTAATTATAGGTGCATCGCACTCATACTTCCAAATTACCCGTATGTAACAACAAGGATTTCAACCCCAATCAGGGTGAAATCCTTGACCTATGCCCGATGGCGGGCGACCTTATTAAGCTAAGGCTTGAGTGGCATCGTCCAGAACTCGAACTAACTGTCCTTCGCAGGTGTTCGCATCCGCTTTGGTCAGCTTCACGCGGCAGATTTTGCCGGTCAAGTCCGGTGTGCCCGGGAAGCGAATTTGCAGGTAGTTGTCGCTGAAGCCCGTCACGAAGCCGTCTCCGGCAGTGCCCTTCTCATCCTTCTCTGGAATGACATCCAGCACCTGACCCACGAATTTCTCCGCATAAGCCAGCTGCATTTGCTCGGACAAGTCGATCAGTTCATGCACGCGAGCATGCTTCACTTCTTCGTCGACCTGGTCCTCCATCCGCGCTGCCGGCGTACCGCTCCGCTTGGAATACGGGAACACGTGCATTTCCGAGAAGCCGATGCGTTTGATCGCTTCGAAGCCTTCACGGAACAGCTCGTCAGTTTCCCCAGGGAAGCCGACAATGATGTCAGTTGTAATCGCAACGTCCGGCATGAAATCGCGGATCATTTTGATTTTATGCTCGAATTCTTCGATCGTGTACTTTCTTCTCATCCGCTTCAGCACTTCATTGCTGCCTGCTTGCAGCGGGATATGGAAGTGACGGCACATCTTCGAGGAGTTCTTCAACACATCCAGCATCCGTTCATCGATCTGGCTTGCTTCAATCGAGCTGATCCGGATACGTCCCAGACCTTCGACTTTATCCAAGTCCCACAGCAGATCGGACAAACGGTAGTTCTCCAAATCATCCCCATAGCCGCCCGTATGGATGCCAGTCAGAACAATTTCCTTATATCCTGCAGCGACCAGTTGACGCGCTTGCTGAATGACGCTTTGCGGGTCGCGGCTGCGCGACAAACCACGCGACCAAGGGATAATACAGAAGGTGCAGAAGTTGTTGCAGCCCTCTTGGATTTTCAGAAAAGCGCGGGTATGATCGGCAAAGCTTGGTACGTCCAGCTCTTCGAACTCCCGGGTCTTCATAATGTTGCGCACAGCGTTAATCGGCTTACGTTGCTCTTGGAGCTGCTTCACGTAAGGGATAATTTTGTCCCGGTCCTGTGTACCGATGACAAGATCTACGCCCGGAATATCCAGAATTTCCGCAGGTGATGTCTGCGCGTAGCAGCCAGTTACCGCAATGATCGCGTCGGGGTTACGGCGCACCGCCCGCCGAATAATCTGACGGCTCTTCTTGTCACCGGTATTCGTCACCGTACAAGTATTAATCAAATAAACGTCGGCAGCTGATTCCTCGAAATCAACCTGTTCATAGCCTTCGTTTTTAAAGAGTTGCCAAATGGCTTCAGTATCATAGAAATTCACTTTACAGCCCAAGGTGTAAAAGGCGACAGTAGGCATCGCTCATTTCCCCCCCATTTCTCCGGATTCATACATGATGCAAGTCAGGGCGGCCATGGCAGCGGTCTCGGTACGCAAAATGCGCCGGCCTAAACCAACGGATACCGCTCCCGCAGCTTCGGCTTCCTCTACTTCCGCTTCGGTAAAGCCGCCTTCCGGTCCAACGACCACAGCGACTTTCACCGTTCTTTCAGGTGTCAACCCGATAACGAAAGGCTTCAGCACGTCTCGCAGCTGCCGGCCGTCCTCTTTTTCATAACATAAACATACCAAATCGTAGTTCTTCAGCTCTACAAGAAGCTTGTCCCATTTGACGGGAAGCTCAACCGTCGGAATTTTGCTGCGATGCGCTTGCTCGGCGGCTTCCTTGGCGATTTTCTGCCAGCGGGTGAGCCGCTTCTCCTCCTTCTTGCTGTCATACTGTACCACCGTACGCTCAGATAAAAAAGGAAGGAAAGAAGCTGCACCAATCTCCGTACACTTCTGAATGACGGTTTCCATTTTGTCGCCTTTGGGCAAGCTTTGGGCTACCGTCACTTGAAGCCACGGTTCGCCCGACGCCGCCAGCTCCTCTATAATAGCCGCGGTCACTTGCTGCGGCTCGATGATTGTAATCTCCGCGAGGACTTCCCGGGATATCCCGTCGCTCACGATCAGCTTATCGCCGGGTTTGGAACGCATCACCCTGCCGATATGACGGGCATCCTCACCGGCAATCGTCACTTCCCGATCGCCAAATTGCGCAGGATCCACAAAATATCGCTGCATGCCATCATCCTCACCGTTCCATAAGGTCAAAAATCACCAAACTACATCATACAACTTTTGAACTCCTGTTTCCAGTCCTCTTCTCCAGCCTATACGCCAAACAAAGCTAGGAAAAGATGGGCAAACTGGTAATAGATCGTTTCGGCTGCATTATATAGCGGCATGATCGTATACTTCTGCATGCCCGGGACGATCAGGATCACTAAGAAGATCAGCACCGACCACTGCTCATATTGCTGCAATTTGCCTAACATGCGGCGCGGCACCACATCCTCCAAAATTCGATAGCCGTCAAGCGGCGGTAAAGGAATCAGGTTAAATAAAAATAAGAAGAAGTTCATGACTGTAAATAGATTAAAGAAAATAAGAACGGCTTGAAATAACTTCTCGTTCGTAATTGCATCCAGCACGCCAAAACGGGCCAGCATCACGTAAATCAGCGTCCCCAGGACACCCAGCAGCAAGTTGCTGAGCGGTCCGGCAACCGATACGATCACACCCATCAGGCGCGGTTTGCTGAAATTGTCACGGTTCACCGGAACCGGCCGGGCCCAACCGAACCCGGCAAGCAGGAGCAGGATAATCCCCAATAGATCAAAATGAACTGCCGGGTTCAACGTCACGCGCCCCAGCAGTTTGGCCGTCGGGTCCCCGAATTTATTAGCAAAATAGGCATGCGAAAATTCATGCAGCGTAAAGGCGATCACCAGGGTGATCAAATAAAAGGGGAGCTGGTCCAACGGAACCCGCAATATTCGGTCTAGAAAATCCATATTGAATTACCTCTTTCTCGCCACAAAAGCGACCCAATCTTCTTCCCGGGCCGTCCGTTCCAGTTCGAAACCCGCGGCAATCAGCGCTTCTTGTACGGCTTGTTCTTTATTCTTATAAATTCCCGAGGCGATATAATAACCGCCAGGCGTCAATGCCTGATAGACATCCTCGATAAACAGCAAAATGATCTCTGCCAAAATGTTCGCCACGACCACCCGTACTGGCAGCTTGATCTCAACATTCGTGCTGCCCTCGCCTTTCAGAACGGATAACAGGTCGCTTTCCACGACTTGGATCCGGTCTTCCAAGCCATTCAGACGCGTGTTCTCTTTCGCACTAGATACAGCGACCGGATCCAGATCCAGCGCCAGCACTTTAGAGGCGCCAAGCCGACACGCACCGATGGCGAGAATCCCTGAGCCCGTGCCGACATCAATCACTTCGTCCCCATCTTGGATTATACTCTCTAGTGTGCGTAAGCAAAGAGAGGTGGTAGGATGCGTACCTGTACCAAACGCCATGCCCGGGTCCAGCTCAATAATTTGCTCATTCGGCGCAACCGGTACATATTCCTCCCACGTCGGTTTGATCGTCAGTCTCTCGGACACCCTTAGCGGCTTGAAATATTGCTTCCAATTGTTCGCCCAATCGTCCTCGCTGACATCCCGCACGGAGATCTCCGCCGCCCCAGGATCAATATCAAAGCTCTTCAGCTCCTCGATGCGTGCGCGAACTTCCGCAATCACATCATCGATATCCAGCCCTTCTGGAAAATACCCGCTGATCTTCGCTTCTCCTTCAGGAATGTCGTTAGGTGGAATTTCAAACCATTGTCCCAGGGAGGTATCCCGAGGTTTATCGTTATCGACGTGCTCTTCAATGGTTACTCCGCCTGCGCCTGCCTCGTGCAGGAAGTTGGAAACCATCTCCACCGCTTCTTCCGTCGTATGTATAGTTAATTCTTTCCAAATCATCGTATGATTTCCTCCTTGACTTACATGCATAAGATTTATTGTACTATAGATTCTGGAACGTGACAAAACAAAACAGGGAACCCTTGGGTCCCCTGTTGCTGTTGATGGTTTACAGCTTGTATTGCCCCTGCTGGCGTGCATCCGCCCGTTCGCTGCGCTCCAGCGCTTCCCAATCCTCTTGATCAGCCATCTCTTCGGAAAACTCTACATCCGTATAGTGTCCGATCGGCAGATTTTTTCCTTTGGCAGAGATCCGCTTAGTTCGCCGATCTTCCTGACTTTGACTCATTTTCTGCTTCAGCTCCTTTCCATGTACTCTCCAATTGGCATGATGAAATCATTCTTCTTTAAGGATTAAATCAAGCCGCCCGCCTCTTCAATGATGCGCAACGCCTGATGGTGAATTGATTCGTCAACGACAGCGGTTAGTAAAATGTCATGACCGGTCGGCCCGCCTTGCCCCCCATGGCTAAGTCCGCTGGCTGCCGGATCTGCTGCTGCCAAGATCCCCGCCGACGGGTTCGTAATCGACGCATCCTGGGTGACCGCCGCCAGGCTGGAGATGCTGCCCGACACCGGATTCATCGGATTGTATCCCTCACCAGCATAACGGCTGAAGCGATCAATCGATATCTCTTCCACCCGCAGTGCACTTAATTTACGGGCAACTCCTTCGGCCTGTTCCGGGCTTTTGAAATAGGCCAAAATGTTCTTTTCAGCCATCCTTCCTCCCTGCCTTTCGTTTTAGGCTTCAATGAAGCTGCACGCGCACAGCCCATTATTCGGTAGGATGTAATTTTGGTCATGGCTTTATACAAATTTGTCCGATTCCCGACTTGATTCAATTTAAATTTGAAACGTTTCCTTGGCTTGTCCGTATTACTCGTTGGGGAAGCGAACATACTTTACTTACAATCATAGGAGGAGTTTATAGACGATGTTAAAAAAAATGATGCTTCTGATGATGGTCTTCACCGTCTTCTTCACCTTCACTGCCCCTGACTTTGCCGACGCAAGACGCGGCGGATTCAAGTCCGGCCCGCGGTCGTACAATCCAACCCCGAAGAAGCCGTCACAAAGCGAATATCAGAATACGACGGGGAATCGCAATAAAACCCAAGCAGGGACTCCGACGACAAACCGCGGATTCTTCAGCGGCGGCAGCTTTATGCGCGGCATGATGATCGGCGGTCTTGCAGGTTTGCTGTTCGGCGGCTTATTTAGCAGTATGGGCTTCTTCGGCAATCTGCTCGGATTAGCTGTGAACCTGTTAGCGATCTATGTAATTGTTGTTGCGGTTGCGGCCCTGTACCGCCGATTCAAAAAACAGCCGCGCCACGACGATTATCGCAATGGAGGCCGTTATTAAGCCATGATCCTCGGGATGGACGAAATCATTAACGCGATTTGCCTGCATACCGCTGAACGGAGAGGCGTCCGCCCCCCCGATGTGACGGTTGAGCTCAGCTGGGATGAAGATACTGGCTATACCGGTGAAGTATGGGTTGGCGGCCGCAGCTGGTACATCGTTGAATCGAACATCATGGAAGCGATCATGGTGTACGTACATCGGGAATACGGCATGCGGGTCTTCCGGGAAGATATCCGGCTGATGCTGGAGGATGAAATTTTAGCGGAAATCCAAACGGAAGGTTAATACTCAATGCCAAAAAACAAAAGCGCGAACTAGGGAATTACTTCTCCTTAGCTCGCGCTTTTATGTTGGAGCGATTAGTCTCCACGAAACGCCCGTTTCATTCGGTCAAAAAACGACTGTTCATGCTCATGGGTATGCTCGCCGTCCAACGCAGCAAATTGACGCAGCAGCTCCTTCTGCTCATCACTGAGCTTGCTTGGCGTCACGACAACCACTTTCACATGCTGGTCGCCTTGGCCGATTCCGCGCAGGCGCGGCACCCCTTTGCCTTTTAAGCGGAAATAGGTTCCGGTTTGCGTGCCTGCCGGAATTTTCAGCTTCACTTTCTCCGTCAGTGTAGGAATTTCAATCTCATCACCCAATGCAGCTTGGGCGAACGTCAACGGAACTTCGCAATAGATATCGTCGCCTTCACGGTCGAAGAAATCATGCGGTTTGACGCGGATTACGATGTACAAATCGCCAGCTGGGCCGCCGCGCAACCCGCCTTCACCTTCACCGGACATCCGCAGTTGCGCTCCATCGTCAACCCCTGCTGGAATGCGCACATGAATTTTACGCTGTTTCTTTACCTTGCCGCTGCCGGCGCAAGTTGGACATTTCTCCTTGATAATTTGCCCTCTGCCGCCGCAGTTCGTACAAGTACGCCGGTTTACCATACGGCCAAATGGTGTATTTTGAACGACTTCCTGCTGCCCGGTGCCGTGACACACCGAACAGGTCACCGGTTTGGTACCAGGTTTGGCTCCAGTCCCAAAGCAGGTGTCGCAGTTTTCCGTACGCGGAATGGTGATGTCCGTTTCTTTCCCGAACACCGCTTCCTTAAATTCGATCGTCATCGTGTATTGCAAATCATTACCGCGCTGCGGCGCATTCGGATCACGCCGGCTGCCGCCGCCGAAGAACATATCGAAAATATCCCCGAAGCCGCCAAAATCCGCGCCAGAGAAGCCGCCGCCCATGCCCTGATTCGGATCGATATGGCCATACTGGTCATAACGCGACCGTTTTGCAGGATCACTTAAGACGTCATAGGCTTCCTTGACTTCTTTAAACTTCGCTTCCGCATCCGCCGCTTTATTGACGTCCGGGTGATATTGCCGGGCCAGCTTGCGGTACGCTTTTTTGATTTCGTCTTCGGACGCATTTTTACTGAGGCCCAGCACCTCGTAGTAATCGCGCTTCTCTGCCATCCTTCCACCCCCATCGGTCATCTTTTCATCACGAAGTAACCCAAGAAGCTGATTCGACATCGAATCTTGAATTCAGCCGGGCCTTCCGTTGCTCACGTACCCTCATGTACGCTCCGCTACTCAGTCCCAGCTTCATCCAACCTTCTCGGTGCTTAAAACCTGACATATCTTTTCATCACGAAGTAACCTATTTAATATCCCTTATCAGCAAAAGGAAAGTCAAAGCGCGGTAGCAGCCCGCACTTTGACCTTCCCGGTTGCCAAAGTCTATTCACCAGACTCAAACTGCTCTGTGAGCCATCTTAGCTTTATTTCTTATCTTCGTCAACCACTTCGTAGTCAGCGTCAACGACATTCTCGCGGTTCTGGCCGCCGGAAGCTTCAGCGTTGTCTTGCGCGCCTGCTGCTTGCGAAGCTTGCTCATACAGCTTCACGGACAACTGCTGAACAACCTCGGTCAATTTCTCCGATGCCGCTTTGATTTGCTCCAGATTGTCGCTTTCCAGCACTTTCTTCAGCTCTTCTTTCGCAGCGTTTGCTTTCTCAACTTCAGCAGCGTCAACTTTGTCGCCCAGATCCTTCAACGTTTTGTCAACGGTGTAGATCAGTTGGTCAGCATTGTTTTTCGCTTCAACCAGCTCTTTGCGTTTTTTATCTTCTTCCGCATGCAGCTCGGCGTCCTTCATCATCCGTTCGATTTCTTCGTCGCTCAAGCCGCTGGAGGAAGTAATCGTAATTTTTTGGCTTTTACCGGTCCCTTTATCGGTTGCCGATACGTTAACGATCCCGTTCGCGTCAATGTCGAAGGTAACTTCGATTTGCGGTACGCCGCGTGGTGCTGGTGGAATATCGCCCAAGATAAAGCGGCCCAGCGTTTTGTTGCCGGCTGCCATTTCCCGTTCCCCTTGCAGGACGTGGATTTCTACGCTTGGCTGATTGTCGGCAAAGGTCGAGAAGATTTGCGACTTGCTCGTCGGAATCGTTGTATTCCGTTCGATCATCTTTGTGAATACGCCGCCAGCCGTTTCGATCCCCAGCGACAGCGGAGTAACGTCAAGCAGGACTACGTCTTTGACATCGCCGGTCAATACGCCGGCTTGCACCGCAGCGCCAAGCGCAACGACTTCGTCCGGGTTGACGCCTTTATGCGGCTCTTTGCCCGTCAGTTTCTTGATGGCTTCTTGTACGGCAGGAATCCGTGTAGAACCACCAACAAGCACGACTTTGTCGATGTCGGCTGGAGTCAAACCAGCATCGCTCAAAGCCCGGCGAGTTGGTCCAAGGGTGCGTTCAACGAGATCCGCAGTCAACTCTTCGAATTTCGCGCGAGTCAGGTTCACTTCAAGGTGTTGCGGCACACCGTCAACAACCGTGATGAATGGCAGAGAAATCGTCGTCGTCAACACGCCGGACAGTTCTTTTTTCGCTTTTTCCGCAGCATCTTTCAAACGTTGTACCGCTGCTTTGTCCTTGCTCAAGTCAACGCCTTGGTCCTTCTTGAACTCGGCTACGAGGTAGTCGATGATCTTCTGGTCGAAGTCGTCGCCGCCCAGATGGTTGTCCCCGCTGGTCGCTTTAACTTCGAAGAAGCCATCGCCCAGTTCGAGGATCGATACGTCAAAGGTACCGCCGCCCAGGTCATATACGAGAATCGTTTGATCTTCAGCTTTCTCCAAACCGTAAGCCAGTGCAGCAGCCGTTGGTTCGTTGACGATCCGCAGCACTTCCAAACCAGCGATTTTCCCGGCATCCTTCGTCGCTTGACGTTGGCTGTCGTTAAAATAAGCCGGAACCGTGATTACCGCTTGGGTGACCGGTTGTCCCAAATACGCTTCTGCGTCAGCTTTCAGCTTCTGCAAAATGATAGCGGAAATTTCTTGCGGCGTATATTCTTTGCCATCGATCACTTCTTTATGGTTCGTCCCCATATGACGTTTGATCGAAATGATTGTCCGATCCGGATTGGTGATCGCTTGACGTTTCGCCGTTTCACCGACAATCCGTTCGCCGTCTTTCTTAAAACCTACGACGGAAGGGGTTGTACGCGCACCTTCCGGGTTAGGAATGACGACCGCTTCGCCGCCCTCCATTACCGCAACGCAGGAGTTAGTTGTACCAAGGTCAATACCGATTACTTTGCTCATTACGTTATGTCCTCCTTAATAGGTTGAATCGTCTTTGGGATTCGTGGTTAGCTGCTGGATTAGCCGCTGACTTTGACCATCGCCGGGCGCAGCACCTTATCTTTCAGCATATAGCCTTTCTGCACAACTTCCACGACGATGCCCTCTTCATGCTCCTCGGATTCCACCTGCATAATCGCCTGATGGAATTCAGGATTAAACGGCTGGCCCTCCGCTTCCATCGCAGTAAGGCCTTCCGCCTTCAACACGCCTTCCAGTTGGCGGAAGATCATTTCCACCCCTTTAACATATGAGGCAGCATCCGTGACGTCTCCGGATGTTTGTAGCGCACGTTCAAAGTTGTCGATCACTGGAAGCAGCTCGGTAATCAGCTTGGCGGATGCATACTTGCCCAGTTCTTCCTTCTCCTTCACCGTACGGCGCCGGTAGTTATCGAAATCCGCCTGAGCACGCAGCAATCGCTGCTGATATTCCTCGTTCTCCGCACGCAGCTTCTCCAGCTCAGCAGTCACATCCACGTTGTTCGCTTCGTTGACAGCTTCAGCAGCACCCTCTGCACCGGCAGCGTTCTGAGTATCTTGCGGTTCTTGAGACGTTACTTCATCTTGCCTCACTTCGGGTCCAGGGGTGTTTTGCAAGTCCTCTTTTACGTTATCGTTCATATTCATTTCTTCCTCTACAGTGTGATTGTTGTCCTGAATCGGCTGTGATTCCTTCAAGATGCTCACCTCCTTAACATGCAGCTAGCCTCGTAGATCATGCATGTTATTGCATCCGGCTCAGGAAATGGCTTAAATCCTTCGATAAAATTTCCAAAATCCGGATCACCCGGGCATATTCCATCCGTGTAGGTCCCAAAATGCCGATCGTACCAACCGCTTCACCCTCGACTTGATAGGTAGCCGTGATGAGGCTGCAGTTGGCGAAGGCTTCATGCCCATTTTCGGTGCCAATACGCACTTGAATGCCAGACCCGGATGCGGAAGAGATCATTTTCGTTAAGGTTGGAGTCTCTTCTAGGACATCAAGAATCCCTTTGACCTTCTCGACATCGCGGAATTCCGGTTGCGTCAACATGTTCGTCGCTCCACTCAGGAAGAGGCGTTGCCCCTCTGTGCCTGGGTCAAGCGCTTGATTCAATACCTTCATTAGATCTTCAAAATGCTCAATATGCCGCTGCATCTCTTGTGCAATCTCATTATACAAGGCAGTCTTGAGCTTATAGATCGGCACCCCAGCAAGCTTGCGGTTCAACAAGTTGACCACCCGTTCCATTTCGGATACGGATACGTCCGGCGGAATCACGACGGTCTTGTTCTCCACTTGTCCTGTGTTCGTCACGACGATCGCCACCGCCTTCGTTTCGTTTAGCGGCAATAGCTGGAAGTGACGCAAAGACGTATGAAAAACTTCCGGCCCCAACAGGATGGAAGTGTAATTGGTCATTTGGGAAAGAATGGTCCCGGCATGTTGAATCACTTGTTCAGTTTCGTTTAATTTTTCTGCGAAAAATGCTTTTAACGTCGTAACTTCTTCATTCGAAAGTAAGTTCAACGGCGTTAGGTGATCCACATAGTAACGGTAGCCCTTATGAGAAGGAATCCGCCCCGCTGACGTATGCGGCTGCTCCAAAAAACCGAGCTCCTCCAAGTCGGCCATTTCATTCCGGATTGTTGCCGGACTGTACCCGACATCGCCCCGTTTCGAAATGCTTCGGGATCCCACAGGCTCCGCCGAGCGAATATAGTCATCAACAATAGCGGTCAATATCATTCTTTGGCGTTCCGTCAACATGGCAATCCCTCCCGGATTAACTCGATTTTTCCGAATCGTTAGCACTCAATGTCATAGAGTGCTAATCACTAATACAAAAATACCAAACCGACCTGACGATTGTCAAGTCAGTCCAGTATCTTAAGAACGGCGATTTCATCGCAGCAATGCTGCTTTGCACAATTGACGCAGTCGGTCCAAACTTTCTCCGGAAAGATTTCTTTCTCTACAACTGCAAACCCATTTTTAAGGAAGAAGGAAACCTTATAGGTGAGCGCCATTACTTTAGGGATCGCTTGTCTCCGGGCCTCTTCCACCAGCTGCTCCACCAGCATGGAACCAAGTCCCTTTCCCTTATGGCCTTCGGCGATCCCAAGGGAACGGATTTCAACAAGTTCCTCCCCCAGCTTGCACAGCGAACCACAGCCGACGACTTCACCATCCACTTCCGCCACGACGAAATCCTGGATCTGACGCTCCAGTATCTTCCGTGAACGCGGCAGCATAATGCCACGCCGGGCATACCCCTCAATGATGTTATATAATGGCTCGACGTCCGCTAAATTCGCCTGTCTGCAAACGGCTACCGCTGGCATGCTGACTTCCCCCTCGTTCACAAATAATATGAATAAATATACAATATACGGTATAAAACTTCAAGAGAAATGTTTCATGGTTATGTCATCTTCCCAAGATATTCCGCGGAATGCAAAAAAGCAGCTTTGCCACTTCAAATCAAGAAGCGCAAGCTGCTTATCAGTTCAGTCTTTATTCGGTTAAAACGCCGATAAATTCGGCAAACACTTCGTTTCCGAACAGCACGCCTTGCTTGCTGAGCCGATAGCCTTCCCCGTCGCTGTGAGGCTCCAGTAGACCAGCGCTTAACATCTTCGTAAGCTGTCGGTTAAATACGTCATCCAGATCTTCGCCAAATTGACCTCGGAAATCCGCTTTACGAATGCCGTCCAGCATCCGAAGTCCAACCATCACGAAGTCCTCCATTGCCTCTTCCCGGGACACGCCAAATTGCTCCAAACGAGGCAGTCCTGTCTTCGCTGCTTCCACATAAGGGTTCACACCCTTAATGTTCACGTGACGCGTGCGGCCGACATACCCGTGAGCACCGGCACCCAACCCGTAGTAATCCTCGTTCTTCCAATACGTGATGTTGTGCCGGCTGGCGAAACCGGGTTTGGCAAAATTACTGATCTCGTATTGCTTGTACCCGGCTTTGTCCATTCGTTCCATTAATAGCAAGTACATATTCAGCTCTTCCTCCTCGCTAGGAAGCGGCAGCTGGTTCTTGTGGTACAGCGTATGGAACAACGTGTTCTCCTCAACCTTCAGGCTGTAGATCGAATAATGCGGCAGCCCAAGCTCCAATGCCCGTGAGACACTATAGTCCAGCATCTCAACCGTTTGGTTAGGCAGGCCAAACATCAAATCGATGGACAGATTATCTAGGCCAACAGCTCTAGCATTCTCCAGGCTCCGGTAGACATCGTCAGTGTTATGGATCCGCCCAATACCGCTAAGCAGCTCATTTTGGAACGCCTGGACGCCGAAGCTGACTCGGTTAACTCCGCCGTCTTTCATAACGGTCAGCTTGTCTCGGTCTGTCGTGCCCGGGTTTGCCTCCATTGTAAATTCGATATCACTCGCCCAATGTGGAAAATGACGTCTGACCGATGCCAAGAAGAACTCCATCTCCTGCGGAGTCAGCACGGTAGGCGTCCCGCCGCCCACAAAGATGCTGCGGATTTCACCTGGCGGGGTTTGCTGGACCGTCAGCTCCATCTCCCGATCCAAGGCGCGCAGATAGTCCATTACCGGTTGATCTTTTAATACGTAAGAGTTGAAATCACAATAGAAGCACTTGTTCGTGCAAAATGGGATATGAATATATACCGCATGCGGTGCGCCGGATGGTCCGGATGAGGCTGCGCCGCCTGCCGCAAGATTTGAGATCGGCATTCCCTGCCCCGGATGCTTCATTGTTTGGTCCATGGTCATGCCCTCCTCCAAGTTTCTCTTAAATAATAGTAGAAAGGAAAGCCCGACGGCTTTCCTTCGTCAACTCACCTGCTTCTTAATTGTCGTCGATCTTCAGCACCGCCATGAACGCTTCCTGCGGCACCTCGACGCTGCCGACCTGCTTCATCCGCTTCTTGCCTTCCTTTTGCTTCTCCAGCAATTTCCGCTTCCGCGAGATGTCACCGCCGTAACATTTGGCGAGGACGTTCTTGCGCATCGCTTTTACGGTTTCGCGGGCGATGACCTTCGTTCCGATCGAAGCCTGAATCGGTACCTCGAACATTTGGCGCGGAATCAGCTCGCGCAGCTTCTCGCAGATAATCCGGCCGCGATGGTATGCACGGTTACGGTGCACGATAAAGGACAAGGCGTCCACCTGCTCTCCGTTCAGCAAGATATCCATCTTCACGAGATTGGATCTGCGGTAACCGGACAACTCGTAGTCAAACGAAGCATAGCCTTTGGTGCTCGATTTTAACTGATCAAAGAAGTCGTACACGATCTCCGACAACGGAACCTGGTACGTAATCGTAACGCGCGTCGTATCAAGGTATTCCATATTCACGAACTCGCCGCGTTTGCTTTGGCACAGCTCCATCACGGTACCGACATAATCGTTAGGCACGATGATGGAGGCTTTGACGTAAGGCTCCTCAACGTAGTCGATTTTGCCGACTTCCGGATAGTTCGACGGGTTGTCAATGGAAATCGTCTCACCGTTCGTCAGCGTTACATTGTAGATAACGCTTGGTGCCGTCGTAATCAGCGGAATGTTAAATTCCCGTTCAATCCGCTCCTGAATGACGTCCATGTGCAGCAACCCCAAGAAGCCGCAGCGGAAGCCAAAGCCCAGCGCGCTGGAAGTTTCCGGTTCGAAACTTAGCGAAGCGTCGTTCAACTGCAGCTTCTCCAGCGCTTCACGCAGGTCATTGTAATCCGACGTTTCGATCGGGTACAAGCCGCAGTACACCATCGGATTGATCTTCCGATAACCCGGCAGCGGCTCTGGTGTCGGATTCTTCGCATCCGTCACGGTATCCCCTACACGGGTATCGCCAACCGTCTTGATCCCGGCCACGATAAAGCCAACATCGCCGACGTTAAGCTCGTCCACAATCGTCATCCGCGGTTTGAACGCGCCGACCTCGATGACTTCAAACGTTTTGTCCGTCGCCATCATTTTTATTTTCGAACCGGCTTTGATCTTGCCGTCAATGACGCGCACATAAACGATAACGCCTTTGTATGGGTCATAGTGGGAGTCGAAGATGAGCGCCTTCAGCGGTTTATCCGGATCTCCCGTCGGTGCCGGCACCTTCTGAACGACCTGTTCCAAAATCTCCTTAATCCCGATTCCGGCCTTGGCGGAAGCATGCACCGCTTCGCTGGCATCCAGGCCGATGACATCTTCAATCTCCTGCTTTACCCGGTCAGGATCTGCGCTCGGCAAGTCGATTTTGTTGATGACCGGCAAAATCTCCAGGTTGTTATCCAGCGCCAGATAAACGTTGGCCAACGTCTGCGCCTCAATCCCCTGGGCTGCGTCCACGACCAGCAATGCGCCTTCGCAAGCCGCCAAGCTGCGGGAAACCTCATAGGTGAAGTCGACGTGCCCTGGAGTATCGATGAGGTTCAGCACATACTCCTCGCCGTCGTCAGCACGGTAGTTCAGGCGGACCGCCTGAAGCTTGATCGTAATTCCGCGCTCCCGTTCCAAGTCCATCTGATCAAGAACCTGATCCTGCATTTCCCGGGAAGTCAACGCCCCGGTATACTCCAGAATCCGGTCAGCCAAAGTCGATTTGCCATGGTCTATATGTGCAATAATACAGAAATTGCGAATTTTCGCTTGTCTAGCCTTGATATCTGTCATCCTTACCCCCACCACAAATCATCGAAGTAATGCAATCAATTTATTATAGCAGTTGCCGGGGCAAGCAGCAATCACGGAGAGCGATTTAACGTTGACAGGTTCAAAATCTCCAGAAAAATGTTCCTATATATTTAATGAAAAAGCGAGTTGCCAAGAGATGATCTCTGACAGCTCGCTTGTTTAAATGGACTTCCTTATTCGACCTTCCGACGTGGCTCTGCAGTGGAATCCCGATATACCGTCTCGACAGAGATCATGATCTTCTCCCGCGGTGCATCCGGTTGGGCCAGTCGTTCCAGCAGCTTCCTCACCGCCCGCTGACCAAGGCTCTCCTTCGGAACGTTAATGGTGGTCATGGCCGGCGTTTGCCGAGCTGCATCGTCAATATTGTCAAACCCGCTGACCGCGACATCCCCAGGCACGTGAAGCCCAATCTCACCCAGAACAGAGCAGGCATGCATCGCGATGGAGTCATTCGCGCACACCAGTGCGGTTGGGAGCTCCCCTGCTGCTTGTTGCCGCTCCAGCCACTCGCGCAGCATGTTGCCGTAAGCCCCAGTGTCAACGCCTTGCAGCTCCAGCATGGGATCTCCCAGGGACTGCGGGGTCAAGCCGTTCTCCTCCAAGGCGCTGCGGTAACCTATCCAGCGGTCTCGAAAGCTGCGGGAAAACGTTAAACTGCCTAAGAAGTGCAGCTTTCGATGCCCCAGGCCAATCAGATGGTTAGTCAAACGGGCCATCCCATCGACGTTATTTGCGAACACCGTGTCGCTTGGAATCAACGGATCCTCGTGATCGACCAACACAATCGGCAGTCCAATCCGGTGTACCTCCAGCAGGAATGGGGTAGCGATCTGCCCCACCCCGATCATCCCCAGAATCCCATCAGGATTTAGGACGCTCATGAAGTTGTCGCCGCGAGGATCGGATACGATAATCATCCCCAGCTCCAGCGCCTCCAGCTCCCGGGAGATCCCTTCCAGCAGCCTGCCCCAATACAGCGATTCCTTGTTCTGAAATCGGATATTCGGCATCAGTACCAGCACCGATTGCTTGCCGGCTGGTGCCGGCAGCGCAGTTCCGGACGGAATGATGTTCTTCATATAGCCGTTCTTCTGATTAAAATAACCAAGCTGGGAAGCGGCCTGGATAACCCTCTCCCGGGTCTGCTCGCTGACCCCTCCCTTGCCGGATAAAGCTTTGGAGACAACGAATTTCGAAACGCCGAGATGGTCGGCGATTTGCTGCATCGTAACTTTTTTCAAACTCTAACCTCCGAAATAACGTATAACGAACG
Source organism: Paenibacillus sp. 3LSP (assembly GCF_032465655.1). Lineage (NCBI taxonomy): Bacteria > Bacillati > Bacillota > Bacilli > Caryophanales > Paenibacillaceae > Paenibacillus > Paenibacillus sp. 3LSP. The sequence goes on from NZ_JAWDJI010000173.1 coordinate 29,832, forward strand.
GTCCATAACAAGATAACAACAGTATAACAAACTCGTCATTCGTTATAAATCGTTATTTCATTCGCCGGGACCAAACCAGGAGGCGACCCAATGAATGCTCTTTTGCGACGCTTGCTGCAGCAGGTGAGCTACTTTGTCAGCAAATCGGTCGATAGCTGGCGGCGAGGGCGGCGGCATCAGCAAGTCAGCTGGCGTCTGCAACACCTGACCGCTCCCCGTCGTATTTGACCCATCGGTCCCGGAGGGGGCGGTTCCATTGCCAGAAGCCTGGGGATACCCTTCTGTCGTTCCCTGCGGCACAATATTGCCTTGATCGGTGGTCCAAGTGGGGGTGGAGCCGGCGGTCCAACCGTTGTTGTATTGCTGCAATTGCTGCTGCAACTGCTGTATTTGCTGTTGTAATTGCTGGTGTGATTGCTGCGGCTGCTGCGATTGCGGATAGGTCATGGATTGCCCGTTCATGACCGCAGTCGTCCCTCCGGTTTGGAATCCGGAGCCCAGGATCGAGCTGGTACCACTTTCGGCAAGCTGCATTCCCAGCGTGACCCCAGTCGCCAGCAATAGACCGTATACTAATGTTTTTCGCAGCATTTTTGCCATGTCCATCCCCCATTGCTTCGTTGTCTCAAATCAAGATTTCTTGTTTGTGGTATCCGAAGACTTATTGGAACTGCCCGCACCTTTGTTCGCAGTGCCTGTGGACTTGTTGGTACTCTTTGCGTTGCCGTTGGCGACGCCGTTCGTACTGCTCTTCGACAGCTTGCCTGCCTTCTCCGCGTCCTGACTTTCCCAATATAGATCAGCCAAAATTCCAGCCAGCACTTTAGCGGTACGCTCCAGTTCTTCCTGGCTGTTGTCGATGCCGCCGATTTCGATCAGCACGCTGTTCGGCGACAGCGATTGGTTATATTCCCCGTTGCCTTGGGAAGATGTCTTGCCCCAGATGCCTCTAGATATCCCGGGATACGCCTTCTCCAACCGTTCATGAATGGAGCTTGCGAATTTCTCATTCTCGCGCCAATTCTTGTTCCCATGTCCGATAATGAAATAGACCTGGGCATAATTCACGCCGTCGATGGTCGTCGTTGTTTTGTCGTGGCGCTGCGAGTCGCGGTGAATATCGATAAAATATTGCAGCTGACCGTTTTCGGCCATCGCTTGTTTGACCGTCTCTCGGGAATATTTATATGAGTAGTTATAGTTGTAATTGCTCACCTTGGCCGCATAATTTTCGAACTTGTGTAACGCTGCGACTCCTCTGCGCTCCAGCTCTTTCGCTAAGGCTTCTCCAACTAAGCCTACGTTCTTCTTATCCTCCGCCGAGCTCGGATTATCTACATTTGTACCAAGCACGGGATTAAAAGATTCTTGCGGATGGGAATGATAGATCATCACGATATTTTTGTTGCCCGGCTCGATGGAAGGCTCCTCTTGATTCCCGGTCGAGCCGTCCGTCTTCCCCGGTTCCTCTGCTGGCGGCTGTGCCGTGTCCGAATCGTTGCCTTCCTGCCCGGGGTCCGCGTTACTTCCGTCATCGGGGACATCCGGTTCCGGGTGATCCGGCGCACTTCCATCCGCTCCTGCGCCCGGTCGATAGTCTTCCGGAGCTTGGGCCGCCCCGTTGCCGGAGCCGGTGCGTAGCAGGATTGGACTGTCAGCCCCTAACCCCGGGACTTCCCGGGCTACCAAGCTCTTTGGATCGGACGGATTCACGTCCGTCAACAGCTGAAAGACGAAGTTCGTCACCTGCTTCCCGGAAATCGCCGGGGTCTGCTTCTCGCTAGCCACATGCGGCAGCTCCATACCAACCATATCCATGAAGAATCCGCTCGACAGCGAGGCAGCCAGTCCTTTCATCGAGGAGACAGGGGAGGTGTTCAGCTGTTTCTCAGCTATCCCCAGCACCCCCAGCATGACGAAGAAGATTACCGACATGGCCGATAGCAGCAAAAAGGTGCGTCCCATCGCCAACACATGAAGCAGATTCCTTCTTATTTTTCCTAGATTCCAAGCCTTGAATTTCATATGCATGTCCTCCTCCAGCCGCTTTCAAACTATATTCCAAATCTATGAACCTAGTTGAAAGGCTAGAACCTCAAATTCTCACACAAAAAAAGAAATCCGCTAGATTCGCGGATTTCCTTGAGATTTTCGGCGGGAGCTAGAAGGGGTGTGCGATTGTTAATGCGTGTAGGACGCCACGTTATCCGGCGTAACTGCCTCATGCAGCGAAATATTAAGTCCGCTAGCAATCACGTTAGCTACGTCCTCGATGAATTCATCAATCTCCTTCGGCGTGACGATCAGATCATGGCCAAGCGGTTCAAGCACCTCTTTGACGAGACCCAGACGCTCGTTTTCATTCAGGTCATTCAGCATGCCCATGATCTGCTTCGTCGGAGCGTTCCCGTCGTCGCTCTCCTGGTTAAAATGATTTTTCATCAGATCCAATACATTATTGACGATCGTCGATGCGTAGCACACCGTTGGAACGCCGATAGCGATACAAGGCACGCCTAAAATTTCCTTCGTTAACCCTCGGCGCTTATTGCCGATCCCTGAACCGGGATGGATGCCGATATCGGCGATCTGGATCGTCGTATTCACCCGCTCCAAGGAGCGCGAAGCGAGCGCATCGATGGCGATGATCAGATCCGGTTTCGTTCGTTCCACGATCCCTTGCACCACTTCGCTGGATTCAATGCCGGTAATACCAAGCACCCCGGGGGCAATCGCACTGACCTCGCGGTAACCTGGCGCAACCTGGTCCGGGGTCAGCTCGAAGTAATGCCGAGTAACCATCACATTCTCCACCACAATCGGTCCCAGCGCATCCGGTGTGACGTTCCAGTTACCGAGGCCGACGATCAACGTCTTAGCCTCCGGGCCAACCCCGATTTTATTTAAAAATGCGGTAAACTCATTGGCGAACACCGCAGCCACCTTCTCTTGCAGCTCGGTATCTTGATTGCGAAGACCGGGAACCTCCAGCGTTACATAATGCCCCTGAATTCGTCCAATTTGCCGCGAGGCTGCCTCATTGGTCACATCCAAACGGGTAACCTTGATCCCGTCCTGTTCCTCGACCTGCTCATTGAGCCCGGGGACCGGGCCGCCATGGATCGTCTCCGCAATTTCCTTCGATTCAACGGCCAAGTCAGTGCGTACGGAATATTCCCGCAAGTCCAAGTTCATGCCATAAGACCTCCATTTCCTCTGATTGCCTTTATTGTGCGGGAGAGGGAATGGGTTTATACATCCCTTCTGCAAGGCTAAAAAACTTGCGCGAAATCAAGAGATTCGGTATGATGAATTTATTGCTTTTTGGTATCTTGCGTGATAAAATATTTTAAGTTGTGAATCATCTGGGTTGATATATGCTTTACAGGAGGTGAATGCAATGCCTAACATTAAATCCGCAATCAAACGCGTAAAAACGAGCGACAAACGCCGCGCGTTGAACGCTTCGCAAAAATCCGCCCTGCGTACAGCTGTGAAAACAGTTGACACTGCTCTGGCGAACAACGAAGTTGAAGCAGCTAAAGCTGCTTTCGTGGCTGCTACCAAAAAATTGGACAAAGCCGTTACTAAAGGTCTGATCCATAAGAACGCAGCTGCCCGTAAGAAATCCCGCTTGGCTAAAAAATTAAACGAACTTACGTCCCAAGCGTAAGACTCGTTAAATGATACGAAGCTCAAAAAGACCTGAACGATTTCGTTCAGGTCTTTTTGGTTGCTGTTTGGGCCGAGCCTCTGGCTTCAAGCCGCGAGTTTTAGCAAAAACAGCTCCAGCCCCAGCACTTTGTCGATTTGCCCGCTTTTCATCCGGTAATCCAGTTCGGCCAGCTCGGATAAAATCGCCTTCAAACGGCCGGTTTCAAACTTCCGGGCCTGGTCGCCGGCCAGCTTGACAACGTACGGATGCAGGCTTAACTGGGAAGCAATCTGTTGCTGCGAATAGCTTTGGCGGGCGAGCTCCTTCACCTGCAGCATAATCCGGAACTGGCGAGCGATGAGCGCCGCAATTTTGATTGGTTCTTCACGCTGCTTCAACAGCTCATAGAAAATGCCCAGCGCCTGCTCCAGCCGTATCGCGGCGATATGCTCCACCATCACGAACACGTTCTGCTCCGTGCTGCGCGCCACTAGCTGCTCCACGGCAGCGGTATCGATCATGCCGCCGGATCCGGCGTACAAGCAGAGCTTGTCCATTTCTGCAGCCAGTACGGCCATCTGCACCCCGCTTGCTGCAATCAAGGCTTCCGCGGCATCCCGCCCGATACGGCAGCCGCGCTTCTCTACCTCTTGCACGACCCACTGAACGAGCTCGCTGCCTCCAAGCGGTAAAAAGGACAGCACCGTACCCGCCGATTTGATCGCTTTAACGACCTTCTTCCGCTCGTCCAGCTTCTCCCCGTTCACAACAAACACAACGACGCTATGATCTGCCGGGTTGCCGATATACGTCAGCAACGCTTCGACTTTATGCTCAATCTTGCCGCCTTCCTTGCCCCCTGCGACAAGCAGAGTGGAGTCGCGTACAACGATCAGCTTGCGCTCCACGAGAAACGGCATCGTCTCCGCTTCCTCAACGACCACCTCAATCGGCGTCTCCGCCAAATCAAAGGTCGCGATGGCAAAATCCTTCTGATCCGGATCCACCAGCTGATTCTGAAGTAATCCTACAAACTCCTGAATTTGATACTTCTCCGTACCATAACAAACGTACAACGGGGAGACCCGCCCCTGCTTTATGTCTTTTATCGTTTGTTTCTGCTTTGCGTCCATCGGTATCTCCCTTTCAACTTTGTTGCCTTCTTCCATCATACTTCGATTTCACGTATTCGTCCAAGCCCTGATACCGATAAGTCGCGTAACGGACCGTACAGCCCTTATTTGTCCATTTCCCGGCTATTTCCCATTTTAACAGACACCTGAGACCTTATTTGGTACTACCTGCACCCTTTTAGCTCGATTTGTCCAGAATAAGGTCTTCTCGGTCCGTTAGAAATCGCTAATCCTTCAATAGGTGAAAATAGCGGCTCTGGAGTCCTTATGTCCGGCTACCTTTTAAACGCAACAGAGGGACCTCTGCCTCGTGGCGAAAGATCCCTCTGTCCCGGAACATCTATATAAACGCGGGCTAAAGAGCTCTAGAAACTCTCCCGCCTGCGGTCATACGACGATCAGGGTTTAATCCGTTATCTCTACTATACATATAACCTATTCCATATCTCCTGAAAAGGTGACTGCTGCAAGTTCAAAAAAACGCCCAAATTTGTCCGTTATTCCATGCTATTTAGGGCTGTGTACTTTTTGCAGCATCCGCAGCCGCCTGCTCAGCATAAAGGGTATGAACCACTGGGGTTCCCTCGATTTCTGTCTCGTACGTAAATATATGGCCTGATTCCGACCACGAACCGTCAACCCAATTCCCATCGATCACTTGATTAGCCACCAGTTTCCGTTCCTGGGCTTCAAGACGATAGACATACAGATGTCCGTCCTTGAACTCAGCTTCAAATGCCCCATCTGGAGAAGTCCAAATATTAAAGCTTGCGATGCCATACTTCTCTCTTGGATTATCGAAGGTCACTTGCTGATCTACAATTGAGTTCTCTAGAATATCCGGAGTTTCTAGATCGCCCGCAGAGTCCGAATTTCCTGCTCCAGGCGATGTCGGCCCTTGTGCAGGAGCCCCGTTGCTGCCGCCATTCGGAACCGAGGGGCTGCCGGAAGAACCGTGGTTCCCTTGATTTGGCTCACTAGGAGCTTTATCGCTTGTACCTGAATTACCCGGCGTCACCGCTGGAGAACCGGAATCCGATGTATCGCCGGGTGCGATTCGCTCTTGGGTACCGTCAGTATTCGAATCTTCCGCCGGAGGAACCACATCCTTGGACACTGGCGTATCCAAATCTCCGGCCCCAGGCGCCCCCGTGTTGGTGTCGTCACTGAACAACTGAGCGTCGCTCGCTGCATCGTCCGCCGAGTTGGTCGCCGAGGATTGCTTGTTCGCCGATTCCAACGCAGTGTCCATGGCGATCTCGGCATCGGATACAGTGCGCGGTTCGTATTGATAAATGAATACGCCCAAGATCAATACCGCCGCCACACCAAGCGCCCCGTACCGGTAAATCCGGCTCCGACGCATTCCTGTTCCCGCATCAGGACGACGAAGACTGCGCCGGCTCGGCAGCATGCCGCCTTGACCGGCATCCGCATCACGTTGCACCGCTGTCATCGGCAGTACGATGTCCTCAGCCGTACTGCCGCCTTCACGGCGAGCCCGGTCGATTTCATCCAACTGCGGAAGAATCGCGTCCACAAGACTGTAGTTCGGAACTACCTTCGGCAGATCCTCCAATTGCGCAGATAACTTGCGAAGCAGCGCAAACGTCTCGGCGCACTCTTCACAACTGCGCATATGCTCAAAGAGAAGAGAGGTCTCCTCTTCATTTAAGTCATGGTCTAGATAACGATGCATCCATTCCACCGCCTCTGGGCATTTCATCCTGATACACCACCTTTCTGATAATCTTGGAGTAAGTGTTGCAGCTGTTGCCTTGCCCTAAATAAATAGGATTTCACCGTATTCAGCGGTAAATTCAAGCTCTCAGCAATTTCGTTATACGAAAAATCTTGCAAATACCTCAGCACAACCACCGACCGATGGTGTTCCGGCAATTGTTCAATTGCGCTTCGGATGTCCTCGGCCAAGTAGCCTGACATCACTTCCCGTTCTACGCTATCATTCCCCTGAAACACCATTTCGTGCTCCTCGATCGATACGGTGGGCTTATTTCTACGAAATTTGTCGATACAGATGTTGGTCACAATCCGCTGGACCCAGGTTTTGAACTGAGCTTTTTCTTCATAGGAACCGATTTTCGTATAAATGCGAATAAGTGCTTCCTGAGCAGCATCATGTGCATCCTGTTCGTTGTTTAGAATATAATAGGCCGTCCGGTACACGTGGCTTTCAATTTCTCGCAATAGGGTGATTAGAGCGTCGCGATCGCCCGTTTGAGCGGCTCTGATGAGTCCCTGCTCTACCACTAAGGCTCCCCCTTCCTTGCATCCTTACAGACGCTAATGTCCGACAAGATGTTGCAATGTTGTTACTATTTTTTAAAAAACATTTTAGAAGTCCACCCTCTAAGCAATCTGACCTAAGGATACCAGAAAAAAAAGGCCCCGTCATCTTTATAAACCGCGAAAGGGCCCGGTTTTATGGGATTGGGAGCAACTTATATCTAACCTCGATTCTTCCCTCTCGAACTCGCATCTGGACCTCGCCTTGATGATCAGTTCGATAGATTCGAATCTGTTGAGCGTTCAGCCGATCAACGACCGTAGGATGCGGATGACCATAAAGGTTTGAAGCCCCAACCGAAATAACTGCCGCTTCCGGCTGCCAATAGTCCAGCCAATCTGCAGAGGTAGAGGTTTTACTGCCGTGGTGGGCGACTTTCATGACATCGATTGAGAAGAGCTGCGGTGTTGTCGTTCCCGAAGAGGTCAATCGTTCAAGGCTTAATACTTCCTTCTCCGCCGTCTCATCCATATCACCTGTAAATAAAAAGGAAGCTCCATTCATATCTAAACGAAAGACGATCGAGCGGTGATTTTGTTCTTTCACGATGGGGATTGGGTGAAGCGCCTCCTCAGGCATCAAGGGATAAAGCACCTCCAAGCGAGTGGCGTCATCCGGTTGCAACTTCATGCCGCGGCTTGCCGCATATACCGGAATACGCTTAGTCAGCGCCGTTTCCATTAAGGTCGTCATCGTCTTGGACTCGGCCAAGCTGCCGTTGATCACCACTGCTTCCACAGGAATGGAGTCAATGACCGCCTGCAGTCCGCCGATATGATCCTGGTCCCCGTGCGTTAAAATAACCGCATCCAAGCGATGGATCCCACGCTTCTTGAGCAGCGGAACCACCGTTTTGGCCCCGACCTCGAAAGGTTCACGCCGCTCCCGCCACGCATCCTTCGCTTTGCGAAACGATACCGTCCCCCCGCCGTCCACCAAAATATGCTTGCCAGATGGCGTAGTAATCAAGGCACAGTCACCTTGACCCACATCGATGAACTCGATATAGCCGGTCCCTTGGCTGTAGGCCGGTTGATATCCGGTGATCAGCAGCAGCATAAGGCCTATGGCGATGCCCAAACGCAGAAAATCCATTCGTTTCGACCATCCCCATCGGCTAAGCGCGTTTGCGATCGTCCCCCATCCGTAACCCTGTTGGGTCCAGGCGGTTTTAACCGCTGCCAGTCTATCAAGTACCCCTAGCCTAGCCTGATTTCCAGGCACGTCCTGAGACCACTCCCGCCAGTTGATATGAGCGAAAGCTACCTCTCGTTTAGCTGGATTGAGAGGCACAGTATCGTCATCCTGCCCACGGACAGTTAAGGCCTCGGCGGCAATACGCTCACGCCGTTGTCCCCAATATACCAACAGATAGCATCCAGCATAAAAAGCTGCGATCCAAAGCAGCGAAGGCGATTTCCAATACGTCATAAACCCGCTGCGTGTGCTCAACCAGTTGGTTGCTTCAAACGTTGCCGTATTCAACCAGCGTACCGGAATAGCTGCCCATGAGCCCAGCTTGATCGACAGCAAACTTAATAGTAATGCCCCTGTTCCTAGGGGAAGCGCCAAGGTGCCGATGATCGGGACTAGCAGCAAATTAGCCGGAATGGACAGGAAAGAGAACTGGTTAAAATAGACGATCGTTAATGGAAAAGACACCAGCTGTGCCGCCAGCGTAATCGCCACCGCATTTCCGATTTTGCCTGGCAGCCACCTTAGATACGGGATTAAGCGCGGGACGAATACAATCAGCCCTGCCGTCACAGCAAACGAGAGCTGGAAGCTGACATTCAGTAAATAATACGGATCCCAGATCAGCATCAGCATCGCAACAGCGGCTAATACGTTCAGGCTGTCTTTTAGCAGCCCGCGCCTTAGCAAGTACAAGCCCAATATCGTCATCAGCCCAGCCCGAATGACCGATGGAGATAAACCGGTAAGCAGCATATATCCCGGAACGAAAACAATAGCAACCGTGTTTGCGGTCTCCCGCGTCACCCGGCAAAGACGGAGTAATCCCAGAACAAGCGCCACGTTAATCGCAACATGGCTGCCGGAAATGGCGAGGATATGCGTGAGCCCAAGCTGTGTAAACTCCGCGTATTTATCCGGGTCGAGCTCATTCTGCAAGCCAATCAGCAGCCCCTTCATATAACCGGCTTGCCAGTCCGGAAACAATCGCTCAATGCGCTCGCCAAGGCGTTCGCGCAAAGCATCGACAGATCCTAAGGCAGCGGCGGCGCCTCGGGATGGCTGTCCCGCCTTCAGAGACGATGCCCCCGAAGCTTTGACCAGCCAATGGATCCGCTGCAAATGTAAATACCGACGGTAATCAAATGCGCCAAAATTGCGGGCAGGCTGCGGTAACTCCAGCGTTCCATTCAGCGTAACCCGTAGCCCGCGATGCCAGGTGGCTGCCGTCTGCTGTTCGCTTTGCGATGCGAGCCGCAGCTGGACCGCAACCTTTTCTCCACGAGGAATCTCATGCTTCGCCAACGCTTTCCCATCTGGCGAAATCAGCGATAAGCCGCTGACTCTCAGCGTAAAATCAGCCCGGTCCCCATCGACCTTGACCGTGGATACGATCGTTCCCTCCATACGGATGGTTTGACCATCAAGCGCCTGCGCCCCCTCCTTTGTAGGGCTTGTCCCCGTTCCTGCTTCTTTTTCTGCTTCCATACCGGCCACTATCGGTCCGATCCGGCTCACATTGCCCGCTTCGTTATACAGCCAATAGCAGCCCCCAAGCAACAAAGCCAACCCTGCCAAGGCGAGACTCCGCCAAGCTTGACGCCAAATGATGGCGATGGCTGTACAGACCAACAACAAGCCCAGCCCAAACAACCAAAAACGCCAGCCGGTATAAGCTGCCGCCAAGCCGCTTCCAGCGATCCAACTGCAAGTTATCGCAATTAACGGTCTTCGGTTCATGGACATCCCTCCCTGATCCACCTCAACAAAAAACACCCCACCCGCCCTAAGGCGAATGGGGTGCTTCCACATTCGATGATCGATCAAAAAAATTTCAATTATTCTTCCACGTGCGCAATCGTTTCCTGCGGCGGTTGATACCCTTCCAGGCGGCGGAAAGTGATGCCTTTTTGCTTCATCATGGCCGTCACTTTACCGGTATCCTTCGGATAGGGCCGATGGAATACGATCTCCGTAATGCCGCTGTTGGCCAGCATGTTTGCACATGTCCAGCACGGCTCATCCGTCACATAGACGCTGGAGCCTTCCCGGTCGATCCGGTCCGTGAACAACAGCAGGTTCTGTTCGGCATGGATCGTACGGACGCAGCGCTGTTTCTTCACCATTTTCTCCTGTCCGTCCTCTACCACCAGCTCGTATTCTTCCGCAATCATACAGCCTGCCTCCGAGCAGTCCGGAACACCGGAAGGGGCGCCGTTATAAGCCGTGCCGAGCAGCTTCTTGCCCTGAACGAGCACAGCGCCGACATGACGTCGGTTACACCGCGACCGCGTCGATACCATATAAGCGATATCCATAAAATACGTATCCCAATCTTTGCGTTTGTCCGGATTCATATTCCATCATCACCCTCGCAAGTCATGTTTCGATCACAAGAATTACAGCCCGATATAAGGCTTCATTTTCTCCAGCATTTTGTCTCCGATGCCTTTCACCTCGGTCAACGCTTCTATGGAGGTAAAAGGACCATGCGCATTTCGGTAATCGAGAATGGCTTTGGCTTTCTTCTCGCCGATCCCGGGGATTTCCTGCAGCTCGGCCAATCCGGCGCGATTAATGCTGATTTTTCCCGTATCCGTAGAATTCCCGGCTTCTTCCTTGGAGGCTGCAACTCCGCTGACCGCTTCGGCCTCTGTAGTAGATCCTGCGTTCTGACCTGCGGCATTCACATGCGTTGCCATCTCTCCTGAATTACCCTTTAAGTCCGTTTTCCCAGCTGCGGTTGTCCCAGTCGCCTCATCGCCAGTCTTGTCCACGGCTGACCCAGTTTCTGAAGGATTTGCAGCCTTTAGCTCGCTTCGATCCACAGCCGCGCCCTCTGCAGCCAAAGCCGCCTTAACCTCGGCATTTATCGGCGTCCAGCCTTCAATGCCTGCAGGCGAGCGACCGCCCGTTGCCAGAAGCATCAATCCAGCGCCAATCACTGCTGAAACGATAGCCGTCAAGACGAGTTCCCTCCGCATATCGTATCTCCACTCCTCTTCCAACATCTTAAAAGAATCAGCCAGTAGTCATGAAGATCCAATCAAGCTGCATACAATCTATACAAGTGAAGTAGAAACGGCAGAAGTAGGTTCGCAATAACGTAAGATGAACCGCCTCATTACAACAAACACATGAACGAGTGCAATCACTTTAACGTTTTACCAATACAGTGCGTGAAGCACGGAAAGGGGAAGCCGGATGAAAGTCGCCTTCATCGGAACCGGAGCCATGGGAAGCCTGCTCATTGACGCGTTTTTGCGTTCCGGTGCGCTGCTCCCGCAAAATATTTGTGCCAGCAACCGCTCTCCCTCGAAAGCGAAATGGCTGGCCCAGCGTCATCCCGGACTGCGGGCGTACAGCAGCAATGCTGAAGCCGCCCAGGGAAGCAAAATCGTCTTCTTGTGCATCAAACCCCTGGATTACCCCGATGTCATCGCGGAAATCCGGGACGTGCTCGATGATAATCAGATCGTCGTGTCGATCACGAGCCCCGTTCAGATTGAAACCTTAGAAGCTGCCATTCCCTCAAAAATTGCCAAAATCATTCCCAGCATCACGCATTCCGTTCACAGCGGTGCTTCGCTCTGCATCTACGGCGGGCGGATTCGCCCCGAAGATCGTCTACTCCTAGAGCAGCTGATGTCCTCGATCAGTACGCCAATCACCCTCAAAGAGAGCGAGACTCGAATCGCATCCGATTTATCCAGTTGCGGGCCAGCATTTGTAGCTCATATGCTGCAGCTGTGGGCCGAATCCGCCGCTGAACGAACTGGAATCAGTTATGAGGAAGCGATTGCGCTCGGCTCGGAAATGCTGTCAGGCACAGGCAAGCTGCTCACCGAAGGCGGTCTGAATCCCGAGCAACTGATCGAACGGGTTGCCGTCCCCGGAGGCGTGACCGCTGAAGGGATTGCTGTGCTGGATTCCTGTCTGCGGGAGGTATTTGCCCGTCTGATCGATACGACTCATCGTAAATACGACGACGATATCAGCAAGCTGCATACGTTGTTTCATCCGGCCACACTGGATGAATCTCCGTCGTCTTCGGATCAAGCTCCGTCATGTCCGGAAAAGGAAGCCCACTTGTCCGGCGTTAAGCCGCCAGATGGATCAGGGGCCGCCTCCATTCCCTGAACATACCTACATCCTCACAAGGAAATGAGCTTATCCGACGACGATATTCACCAGTTTGCCTGGCACTGCAATCACTTTGCGGATCGTCTTCCCAGCCACAGCCTGCTGAACATTCGGCAGGCTTAAGCTATGTTCTTGCATCGCCGCTTGATCCAAGTCTTTGGAAATCTTCGTGCGTTCTACGATTTTTCCGTTCACTTGCACGACGATTTCAACTTCGGATTCTACGGTCCAAGCCTCATCGTACGTAGGCCAAGGTTCATACGTAATCGTATCAGTATGACCAAGACGTTCCCACAGCTCTTCCGCCAAATGCGGTGCCAGCGGGGACAGCATCTGTACGAAGTTTTCCGCCGCCGCTTTCGGCACAGCGTCCGTTTTATAAGCTTCGTTCACGAAAATCATCAACTGGCTGATCGCGGTGTTAAAGCGCAGGTTTTCAAAATCCTCGGTCACTTTCTTGATCGTCTTGTGCCATGTACGTTTGAAATCGTCGCTTCCACCGTCCGCCGTAATTTTCGGATTCAGGCTGCCGTCTTCCGCAATGAACAGACGCCAGACGCGGGACAGGAAGCGATGAATACCTTCAACGCCGCTTTCATTCCATGGTTTCGTTGCTTCCAGCGGTCCCATGAACATTTCATATACGCGCAACGTATCCGCCCCATATTTGTTTACGATTTCGTCCGGATTGATGACGTTGCCGCGGGATTTACTCATCTTCTCATTGTTGGTACCGAGAATCATCCCTTGGTTTACCAGCTTTTGGAACGGTTCTTTGGTAGTTACAACCCCAAGATCGTAGAGCACCTTATGCCAGAAGCGAGCGTAGAGCAGGTGAAGCACCGCATGCTCGGCCCCGCCGATGTACAGGTCAACCGGCAGCCATTCCTGCTGCTTCTCCTTCGAGCACAGCTCCTTGTCGTTGTGCGGGTCGATATAACGCAGGTAATACCAGCAGCTTCCCGCCCATTGCGGCATCGTGTTCGTTTCGCGGCGAGCTGGCAGCCCCGTTTCCGGATCCACGGTGTTCACCCATTCGGTCACGTTCGCCAGCGGCGATTCCCCGGTACCCGACGGTTTGATCGCATCTACATCCGGCAGAACCAGCGGCAGCTGATCTTCCGGTACCGGCTTCATCGTGCCGTCTTCCAGATGCAGAATCGGGATCGGCTCCCCCCAATACCGTTGACGGCTGAACAGCCAGTCGCGCAGGCGGTAAGTCACTTTGCCGCGGCCTTTGCCGTTCTCCTCCAGCCAGGAGATCATTTTCTTGATGGCTTCCTCCTTGCCCAGGCCGTTCAAGAAGCCGGAGTTCACATGTGCTCCGTCGCCCGTATAAGCCTCTTTCGACAGATCGCCGCCCTCAACCACCTCGATGATCGGCAGATCATACTGTTTGGCGAATTCATAGTCGCGCTCATCATGCCCTGGTACAGCCATGATCGCACCGGTTCCGTAACCCGCCAGCACGTAGTCGGCAATCCAGATCGGCAGCTTCTCTCCATTGACCGGATTGATCGCGTACGCGCCGGTGAATACCCCAGTTTTCTCCTTAGCCAGGTCGGTACGTTCCAGATCGCTCTTCCGCGCCGCTTGGTCTTGGTAAGCTTCAACCGCTTGGCGTTGAGCATCGGTCGTGATCTTCTTAACCAGTTCATGTTCTGGAGCAAGCACCGCATACGTCGCTCCAAACAGCGTATCCGGACGAGTCGTAAAGACCGTCAGAGACGCATCATGACCTTCGATTTCGAATACGACTTCCGCACCTTCGGATTTCCCAATCCAGTTGCGTTGCATATCCTTGATGCTTTCCGACCAATCCAGTTCCTCCAGGTCTTCCAGCAGCCGTTCAGCGTATTCGGTAATTTTCAGCACCCATTGACGCATCGGCTTGCGGATGACCGGATGGCCGCCGCGCTCACTCTTGCCGTCAATGACCTCTTCGTTCGCCAGCACCGTACCCAATGCCGGGCACCAGTTCACTGGAATTTCGGCCACATAGGCCAGACCTTTTTTATACAGTTGGAGAAAGATCCACTGCGTCCATTTATAATAATTCGGATCAGTTGTACTGATCTCGCGGTCCCAATCGTAAGAGAAGCCCAGCGACTTGATTTGGCGCCGGAAGTTGTTGATGTTCTTCACCGTGATGTCACGCGGATGTTCGCCCGTATCGAGCGCATGCTGCTCTGCTGGCAACCCGAAAGCATCCCAACCCATCGGATGAAGTACGTTATAGCCGCGCATCCGTTTGAAGCGAGAGACGATGTCTGTAGCTGTATACCCCTCCGGATGGCCTACATGGAGGCCTGCTCCCGATGGATAAGGGAACATGTCAAGCGCGTAAAACTTCGGTTTCCCCGCCTCTTCCCGTGTTTTAAAAGTTTGATGCTTTTCCCAATAAGCCTGCCATTTCGGTTCAATGGCCTGGGCCCGGTAAACATCATGGGGCACATTTTGGTCCGCCATAATTCAAAATCCTCCTTGAAAACAACAATTTGAAATGCGGGATCCACGTCATAAGCCGACGAGGTGAACTCCCTAAAATCAAAAAACCTCCCGACCCGTAGCGTTATGATCGCTAGGGACGAGAGGAGATTTCCCGTGGTACCACCCTAGTTAGCATCGGACATGCTTTGTCCTAGCTCCCTTTGCACCCTTAACGCGGGCAAGACGATGATGATTTTCGCATCATAACTCCAAGGCGAGTTCATCTGCATTCCCCAACCGGCTTGCACCAAACGCCGGCTCTCTGGATGGCGAAATCCAAATTACTATTCCTCTTCAAAGTTCCACAATATAGAATTGAATTATCAATTATTATATAAAATAATGCCACATATCGTCAACGTTGCGCGATCACTCAGTTAAAATGTTACTAAAGAGGCATCGGTTCACTCACATCGAAA
>NZ_JAWDJI010000174.1:0-3623 GCF_032465655.1 Paenibacillus sp. 3LSP
TTACCAAGGGAGAAGCTCTTTTTCTATATCCGCTTTTTCCAATTCCTACACCCACAGAGATTTTACACTATCGCCGTGAGCCGCCTAGGAATCGCCCCACTGCAGCTTTTTTGCCCCTGCCTAACAAAAAAACCGCCCCGAAGGGCGGTTTCTTCATCGCGTAACAAATTAGCTGAAGAACACGTTGCGTTCTGTTTCTTTGTCGAAGATATGAATTTTGTTCATATCGATCGCCAGTTTAACGTTGTCGCCTTCACGTGTATTGGAACGGCCGTCTACACGAGCGATCAGGCCGTCGCTGCCTGCACCGTTCAGGTACAATTGCATTTCGTGACCCAGGTTTTCCGTCAGATACACGTTAGCAGTAAAGGTCGTTTGCGGCGAAGCCTCCAGGAATACTGGCTCTTCATGGATGTCCTCAGGACGAATACCCATGATAACGTCTTTGCCGATGTAGCCTTTATCTCTCAGGATTGTTGCTTTACCTTGAGGCACAACAACATCCATGTTGGTAGCTCTGAAACGAACGGTGCCTGCTTCTTCCACCAAAGTACCGTTCACGAAGTTCATCGTAGGCGAACCGATAAAGCCAGCTACGAAGATGTTGCCTGGTTGGTTGTACAGCTCTTCTGGAGAAGCAGCTTGTTGGATGATACCGTCATGCATAACGACGATCCGGTCACCCATCGTCATAGCTTCGATTTGGTCATGTGTTACGTAGATGCAAGTCGTTTCCAGACGTTTAACCAGCTTCGTAATTTCCGCGCGCATTTGACCGCGCAGTTTAGCATCCAAGTTGGAAAGCGGTTCGTCCATCAGGAACACTTGAGGATCGCGGACAATGGCGCGGCCCAAGGCAACCCGTTGACGTTGACCACCGGAAAGAGCTTTCGGTTTGCGATCCAGCAAATGCTCGATGTCGAGAATTTTAGCTGCTTCGCGAACGCGACGGTCGATTTCATCTTTCTTCACTTTACGCAGTTTCAAACCGAACGCCATGTTTTGATATACGTTCATGTGCGGATACAGCGCGTAGGATTGGAATACCATCGCGATGTCGCGGTCTTTCGGAGCAACGTCGTTTACGACGCGGTCGCCGATGTACAATTTACCTTCTGTAATTTCTTCCAAACCAGCGATCATCCGAAGCGTTGTGGATTTACCGCAACCGGAAGGTCCTACCAGTACGAGGAATTCCTTATCCTTAATATCAAGGTTGATGTCTTCTACAGTTGCTTTAGCAGCACCCGGGTATTTTTTGTAAATGTGTTCTAAACGTACGCCTGCCATGTCTTCGTCCTCCCATTACTTTAATTTGGTGGTATTAGGGTATTGGTTCTATGCTTTATGAAATCGGATACATTTTATATTTATATATTAGACGATAGGGGGCTGCCCATCCATCCACAAACTGCACAAAAATCTTAAAGCCTTTTCGTCACTTTATACAATAGCAGCTCGAGCTTGACCAAAACTGCGTCGTTAAACGTTCTGACATCCAACCCGGTTTCCTGTTTGAATTTATCCATACGATATAATAACGTGTTCCGGTGAATATATAGCCGTTTCGCGGTCTCACTCACATTGCAGTCCAGGGCAAAAAACGTCTCAAGCGTGGTTCGAATCTCCTCATCCTGCAGCAAATCTGCACGATCCCCAAGCTCCAAAGCAAATTGCCGGCGTTGCTCTTCCGGTATGCTGTACACCAACCGCTCCAGCCTCAGTTCCCAAGGGAAATGGATGGGATCTGTTACATTAAACACTCGACCGAGGGACAACGTTTGACGCAAAAACAACGTAGCAGACACCAATTCGTTCTCGTCAATCAAGGCGCTCCCGACCGTAAGGTGAAATCCTCCAACCCATTCGTTGGTCACCAGCTCGTACAAGCCTTGGCATAAGGCAGCCATCAGGTCGCGTTCCGTTTCCGCCGCCTCTTCGCTCTCCTCCCGCAGGCTCATAAACAACTCTTCACCCAGGAGAATCAACCACGCCTCCTTCAGCGGAGCCAGAACCACTTCGCCCCCGAAGTAGCTCTTCAACAGCTTGTTTAGCTTTGAAAAAGAAATCGCCTGCCCTTGTCCCGAACTTTCCCAACTCAGTAAAAAGGGCAACATCCTCCCCTTGAGCTTCGCCTTCAAGGTCAAGTGATCAGGCAACGGTTGAGTCAGCTCTCCTTGCTCCAAGCGTTCCTCCAGCCACTCCCCCAACTGAATACTGCGCATTTCATCCTCTCGCTTCAAGTTAGAGGAAGGCGTTGCCGGCTCTCGGGCAGCCGTCAGGAGCATTTGAATCAACCGGGCTTCAGAATCCGTTACTTTGGCAACCTCTGATTCAAGTACACGCACGCCTCCTTGATGCTGCTCGACGAACCAAATCCATCGCTCATTTACGCGATATGGACCAGATTCCATAGGACTCTCGGCTCTTACAACTTCGTTCCAGTCCTTTGTCTCCCATACGCTCTCCGACAGCAATGTACCGATGACGCTCTCCACTTGTTGCTTTAGCAATTTGATCTCCATAGCGTAGCCTTTCTTTCCATGCGTTTTCGAGTTTATTAGACTTATTTTATCATAACTGCCGGAGCAAACCTAAATCCTCGTCCTGCTGAACGCGCAAAAAAGCCGTCAACCCTAAGGTTAACGGCTTTGGATCATGAGCCATGAAGGACTCGAACCTTCGACACCCTGATTAAAAGTCAGGTGCTCTACCAACTGAGCTAATGGCTCATAAAAACTGGTGGAGGCTGATGGATTCGAACCACCGAACTCGTAAGAGAACAGATTTACAGTCTGCTGCGTTTGGCCACTTCGCTAAGCCTCCATATGTGTTATGCTACCCAAATCAGTCCAATCTGATGCTGGAAGCATAAAAGTGGCTCGGGACGGAATCGAACCGCCGACACGAGGATTTTCAGTCCTCTGCTCTACCAACTGAGCTACCGAGCCATACATTACACGGTAAAAACCCAAAAAAATAAAGCGGTGAAGTTGAACACTTTCCCACTTTACGGTGGAAATATTCAAATAAATGGCGGAGCCGACGGGATTCGAACCCGCGGTCTCCTGCGTGACAGGCAGGCATGTTAGGCCTCTACACCACGGCTCCGCAAGAGAATGGTGCCGGCGAGAGGACTTGAACCCCCAACCTACTGATTACAAGT
Organism: Paenibacillus sp. 3LSP; assembly: GCF_032465655.1. NCBI lineage: Bacteria > Bacillati > Bacillota > Bacilli > Caryophanales > Paenibacillaceae > Paenibacillus > Paenibacillus sp. 3LSP. The sequence goes on from NZ_JAWDJI010000174.1 coordinate 3,167, forward strand.
CAGTTGCTCTACCAATTGAGCTACACCGGCACGGTGTAAATTATGATGTTTCAAATAAAGATCATGGTGGAGGCTGAGGGGATCGAACCCCCGACCCTCTGCTTGTAAGGCAGATGCTCTCCCAGCTGAGCTAAGCCTCCGAAATATTATGGTAGCGGCGGAGGGGATCGAACCCCCGACCTCACGGGTATGAACCGTACGCTCTAGCCAGCTGAGCTACGCCGCCACAGTTAAGCTTGTACAAATGGCGGAGAGAGAGGGATTCGAACCCTCGCACCGCTTACGCAGTCTAACCCCTTAGCAGAGGGTCCCCTTATAGCCACTTGGGTATCTCTCCAAGCCATAAAAATCAAGGTTTAATCCTTGAAAACTGGATACGAAACTCAATCTGCATTTTAGTGTGTTTTGGATAAGCCCTCGACCGATTAGTACCTGTCAGCTCCATGCATTGCTGCAC
>NZ_JAWDJI010000175.1:0-2319 GCF_032465655.1 Paenibacillus sp. 3LSP
TAGCTAGGACTTGGTTCAGTAAGAGTCGTGAGTTAATAACGATGAAACATCATGAAGAGGATACATAGAAGTATAGAAAAGAAATAAAGGCAGTAAAAAGAAATTGCAGTGAAGAACGACGGCAGATAACACAATGTTCCCGCAACGCGGCTGTAGCCGCAAGGTCCGCCCGAAGATATATGAAGTGGAATCATTACGGTGCTAATTCAGTAGCAAGGAAGGGAATTCAGGCGGACACGTCTGCAAGGCTAAGTGGCGGAGCCACCCGGCAACCTGATTCGCTGCGCTCGACGGGTCAGCGGCTTAAGCCTTTCGACGTCGTGAACACGGAAACGTTATCTGAAACCGGTGCGAGGCAAAATAAATGACACTTGTAGTTTAAGTGCCATCAAGATTTATATATGTCACCGCGAGATCCTATCTTTACAACAATTATTATAAGTTCATTATCAATTACTGAATAAATCACACGAAAGGATCCAACACGAAGCCGAAAATGATTTTCCATACCTTGCATTCTTTTTATGTCGAGCTCTGGATGTCTTGGATTTTCAGAAAGAATTTTTAAGTGATCCAGAATGCGATTTCGAGTTGTGATATCCTGCTTTTGAAGATACTTAAAGGCATCCTTTAGGAACTTAATTTCGTAATTCATGTTCAACATCCTTAAGGCTAATTAATTCACCTCTTAAGTAAGCTTCATGAGCATCCTTTATGGCATCTAATTCATCTTGAGTTGTTGGTTCATCATCGAGAGGGATTTCTCTATTCACGGGAATATTGGCGAGGCGCTCCATCAATTCGGAAACCAACTCAAGATCTTTATCGGATAGTCGATCAAGCAACTCATAAAATCGTTCTTTATTTACAGCCATTTTGCCAACTCCTTTCAAGATCTAATTATAACCATTATAACATTAGATACACCTAAGGGAATGGAGTTAGTAACTCGAAGAAGGCACCGGCATCAGATAACACAGTATTCACACATCGGGCATACGCCCTCGGTCCGGCAGGAGTTAGAAGTGAAGTCGAAGAGGGGATTTCAGTTTCGGGGAAGCGGGATCAGGCGGACACACCTGCGACGCTAACTGCGCAAGCGCAGCCGGCCACTTCGTGGCCTTAAGCCTCTCGGCGTCATGAATACAAGGACGTTAGGCGAAACTCCCCTTAATCTATAAAATGAAGGTGGATTCATTGAAGAAACTTATTGTAATAAACGGAACAATGGGAGTCGGAAAAACCACAGTTTGTCAAGGGTTATATAAGTCACTTGATAAAGCAGTATGGTTAGATGGTGATTGGTGTTGGATGATGAATCCTTGGAACTTTAATGAAGAAAACATACGGATGGTTAAGAATAATATTACATATTTACTCAGAAACTTCTTAACGAACTCTACATTCGAATATGTCATTTTTAACTGGGTTCTTCATAGAAAAGAGATCCTGGATGAATTACTTGTCCGTTTAGGTGATTTAGATTTTCAGCTTAAGAAGGTTACATTGTTGTGTTCTGAAACCGCATTACGACAAAGAATGATTCAAGACGGTAGATCAGAAGAACAAATTAAATTGAGCATCGAGCGGTTAAGTATGTACGAGAATATGGATACTAATATTATTGATACAAGTGAAATTGGCACAGAAGAGATTGTCCAAAGAATCAAAGAAATCATAAGTTGATCGTTGGTGTTGAGAAAAGGGGAGCATCACCTAATACAGAATTCACGCATCGGGCCATTTAGCCATCGGTCCGGCACGAAGGTTGCTAGTGACGCAGAAGTAGCAGGACCCTGGCGTGTCCTTAAGTCGGTGGGACGTCGTGAATACAATAACGCTAGCCGGAAGTTATGCTTGAATATAACTGGAAAGAACTGGAGGGAATTCATGAAGAAAATTCTCAGTGGAATATCATTCTTGTTTTTTGGATTAACTCTCTATATTACGGCACACATTCAAGCAGTAAATTATCTACCATTAGTTACATCGTGGAATACGGACAAGGGGAAGTATTGGAGTGCCTTAGATGAAACACATGGAATACAGCTAACTTATTTTGGAATCACATTTTGTGTGTTAGGGACAATTTTAATTTTGATTGGGTGTTTTGAAGATCAAATAAAGAAAATATTTAAAATCTCAAGCAGTAAGCAAGAAGAAACACGGAGATGATTTTGTGGGTAAGTACGGAGAAGCAGCAGTCAGATCTGTAGTTCTATTAAATACTGGCATAACCCATGACCCAGTGCTAGCATGGGAGATGTACCTCTGTCAATAGAGTAGACACAAAGAATCGAGAAAATTATGCGGCAGATC
>NZ_JAWDJI010000176.1:0-20656 GCF_032465655.1 Paenibacillus sp. 3LSP
CCCGGGGGGATGGAAATGAACCTAAAAGAGCTTTTTAAAGATACTATACGAGGAGTCTAGAAAATGAAAATGAACCGTTTAGGCAACTCCGAGCTGATTGTCAGTGAAATCGGGCTGGGCTGCATGTCGCTAGGGACGGAGGAATCCAAAGCGATTGGCCTGATTCACGAGGCGTTGGACCGGGGCGTCAACTTTCTCGACACCGCTGATTTGTACGACGCCGGAACCAATGAAGAGATCGTCGGCAAGGCAATTAAGGGGCGTCGGGATCGTGTTATTCTGGCAACCAAAGTCGGAAATCGGCGGATTCCTGGACAAGACGGCTGGGTCTGGGATGCGTCCAAAGCGTATATCCTCTCGGCAGTGAAAGATAGTCTGCGCCGGCTCGGCACGGATTATATCGATTTGTATCAACTGCACGGCGGGACGATCGAGGATCCCATCGATGACACGATCGAAGCGTTTGAACAACTGAAGCAGGAAGGCGTCATCCGCGAGTACGGGATATCTTCCATTCGTCCGAATGTCATCCGGGAATATGTCTCTCGCTCGTCCATCGTCAGCGTCATGAACCAGTATAGTATCGTAGACCGGCGCGGCGAAGAAGAAGTGTTCCCCCTGCTGCAAGAGCATCAGATCAGCGTAATAGCTCGAGGGCCATTAGCCAGCGGTGCGCTGGCAGCGAACCGCGAACCCGCCAAAGGTGTGCTGGATTACGAGCTGGATGAACTCCGTGAACTGCGCCGCAAACTGCAGGACCTGGAGACGCCGGAGCGCAACCTTACTCAGTTGGCTATCCGCTATTCCCTCGCCCATCCTGCGGTTGCCGTGGTCATTCCGGGAGCCAGCTCACGCGAACAGCTGCTGCAAAATCTTGCTGCTGCAGAAGCTCCCGAATTAAGTGCGGAGGAAGTTGAGCTGATTCGCAGCTTAAGTAAAGCCAATCAATATTCGTTGCACCGTTAATCTCAAAATAAGAGCAGGCCCTATAAGTGAACAGCATCCTCGCTAACTCGAGTTTAGTGACGGGAAGCCCTTCACCAAAGGGTCTGTTTTTTATGCGGCTACTAATCATTTGTCACGGTTCCTTACTAGCCCCATAGTTTCGGCTTCATACAACACGACTTAAAGAGACATACTACTTGCGGTAAGCAAAAATGACGAAGCAAAGGAGATTTCTTCATGGGTGTGTTAGACGGGAATCCGAAGCATGAGCCAATGCACTACGGTGAAATTTTCACGATATGGGAAAGTTCGATGGCAGCAAAAATGATGTTATCCTGCTACCAGCTGTTCACGTACCATGCGGGTGACAAAGATCTGAAAGAGATTCTAAAGGACCTGATGGATCAGGCTAAATTGGAGATTAAAGAACTGGACAAGCTGTTGACGGACAATGGGATCACCCCCTCCCCCATGTTGCCGGAACGACCGGAAACGAAGCTTGAGGATATTCCACCAGGAGCCAGATTTGCCGATGCGGAGATCGCCGCGAAAATCGCCATGGATACTGCAGCTTCTTTGGCCGGTTGCAGCGGAGCCATGGGGTTATCGATCCGAGAGGATATCGGCGCGTTGTTTGCAAAATACCATGCCACCAAAACCGCATTGGGGCTTAGAATCTTACGGATGAGCAAGGAAAAGGGCTGGCTGGTTCCTCCGCCTCTGCAACTCAAAAAACCAGAGTAATTCGTGTTTACAAGTCATGAAAAAAAAGCGATTAAACATACCCGCTGCTTAATCGCTTTTTCCTATTTCACTAAAACAATAACCTTTCTTCTTCCCTGCTGTGGATTTCATTGATCTCCAGCAAAGCATAAAGCTTGTGTAAAATAGCCGCGCTCCAACCAGAGGTCTCTCGCAATTCGTGAATGCTGCGAACGACGATTCGCATCAGTTCATGATCGCGTTTTAATTGTACGACCGCCTCCTGGAGGTCTGGATTCTTCTCAACTACTTCTTGATAGAAGCCGTCTTCTTCTGCATCCGCATGACTCAGGATCCGCGACTCCCAGTATCCCAACAATTCATTCGTTGCCTGCTCTGCCAACTCCAGATCTCCGCTGGCGTAGAAACGCTCAACTTCCTCCGTTTTTGACTTCGCCCCTGCCAAGCCGCCGTCATGAATGGCCTGATGGGCATGGAGTTGCCGCAGCGATGGACCAACCGGCATTGGATTCTCCCCCTATTCTCTGATGTAATCTGGATTCGTTACTTCTCCGCCTTTCCCTTTGGAAGCTCAGAGAACGTTCCGACATAGCGGATATCCTCACCGGTTTCGTCTTTAACCGTGCTGATATTCAGCCACTGTAAGTAGATCTCACCGTTTTTGCGCTTATTCCAAATCTCCCCCTGCCACATGCCGGTTTCTTTAATGCTCTTCCACATGCGGTCATAGAAATCCGGGGCTTGTCGATTCGCTCGCAGAATATTCGGCTTCTTCCCTAACGCTTCCTCTTGACTAAATCCGGTTACTGCAGTAAACGCCGGATTCACAGCCACAATGGTGCCTTTCGGGTCGGTGACCAGGATCCCTTGCGCTGTATTGTTGAAGACTTCCGAAGACAAACTCAGCTTATCGGAATAAATCATCCAGAGTACGAGAATCAAGCTGGCTAAAGCGACCTGCGACAGCAGCATGAAACCGATGGAATACTGACCGGTTACCGAATGGATATAGGACAATAACAGCGGCGGGAAGAATCCGCCCAGGCCGCCCATCATGGACACGATCCCGTTGACGATCCCGGCCTGCTTATTGAAATATTGTGGAACCAACTTAAAGATGACACCATTTCCTGCACCGGCAACAATTGCGATTACCAGACAACCGATGGTGTACAAAGTGAATGTCGGTGAGAACGCCAGCACGATAGCCGCAAGCGTAAACCCGGAAAAGATGACGATCAACAGCATCAAAGCATTAAACCGGTCCGCCAGCCAACCGCCAACCGGACGCATAAAGGTCGCCAAAGCGATAAATCCGGCGGTACGCATCCCTGCATCCACCTTGGTAAGTTCAAAGTTCGTCACCAGGAAATTGGGCAAATAGACGGTAAACGCAACGAACGAACCAAACGTAATAAAGTACAACAGCGAGAACAACCAAAGCTTTTCATTCTTATAAACGCCTTTGATTTGTTCCATCATAGCCGTTTTCACCTTCGGCTCTTTACGGTCACCAAAGAAAAGATTTAGCGCTGCAAAAACAAGCAGAAGGATCAAGTACAGCTTGACCGTCGCCGACCAACCGATTTGCGTCGCGATGACCGGTGCGGAGAACGAAGTCACGGCCGTCCCGAGATTCCCGAGACCGTACACGCCGTTGACCAGACCATGACGCTCCTTCGGATAATATTTCGGCAGCGAAGTGACGCCTACGGAGAAGACGGCGCCGCCGATGCCGAGGAACAGCCCGCCGATGATCAAATCGACGTAAGAGTTCGCCTCACTAATGTAGAACACTGGAAACAACAGCAAAATGAAACTAATTAGAAAAACCAACCTTGCCCCGAAAATATTCGCGTAATACCCCAGCGGAATACGTAAAACGGAACCCAATACGACAGGAATAGCCGTAATGATCGCGACCTTATCGGCTGGGATCTGAATGTCCTCTCCCATAAAGGATACGAGGGACGAGATAATGACCCATACGGCAAAACCGACGATCAAATTGAGTGTTTGTAGCGGTAACTGAACTTTTTTTATCAAATCGATCACCTTTTCCAAAATGACTTCTGAATGACCATTGATTTCCCCACTCGTATTGTAGCTGATCCGCTTTGGGGGCCTGTATAGGGTTTTCCCCCGTTTGCCCAGGGAAACTCCCTATCCGCCCGGTTTGGTCACAAAAATGCCCATAACCATTGGATAATGATTATGGGCTGTACACTTTATTGGAAAACTATTCAACAATTAACGTGTAAAGTTCCTGATTCAACTGCTCTTGTTCCGCCGATCAAACTAGCCAAATAACGGTGCTCGTTCTCTAGAATACGCATGGCGGGCGTTTCACTTAACAGTGTTCCTCGTTCCATGTCATAGGCCTCCATTAGAAATCCAGCAGCTTCTTCTTAATTGCGTATTCCACCAGCTCAGGTCTTGATTTCAAATTCAGCTTCTCCATAATTTTGGCTTTATGGGCCTCTACCGTTTTGACGGAGATGTGCAGCATTTCAGCGATTTCTTTATTTCCGTAGCCTTTGGCGACCAGCGGCAGAATCTCAACCTCACGGGTAGACAACAGCTGGTAAGGGTTGTTCTCATCGGCTTGCTGATCTTGGCTAACGAATTCTCGGACAAGGGAGGAGGCGAGCTTCGGATGGATATAAACCCCTCCTTGATGCACCATGCGAATGGCTGAGACGAGTTGCTCATCCGGCGAATTTTTTAAGACATACCCTCTGGCGCCTTTCTTAAGCACATGAAATAAATATTCTTCGTCATCGTGCATCGTGAGGATAATAATATTCGTTTCGGGAAAATCCTCATGGATTTTGGCCGTCGCGATCAAGCCGCTTTCGCCTGGAGGCATGCTGAGATCCATCAACAGGATGTCAGGCCGGTGTTTGGCTACCATTTTGTATGCTTCGATCCCGTCTGCGGCCGTCGCCACGACCTCCATATCCTCTTGAAAATTAATAATCATCGCAAAACCGCTTCGGACGACCGCATGATCATCCGCGATTACTACTTTCACGATCCATACCCCCCTATCCAAGCAAAATCCTTACGTTTGCAGCACCATTACGGGGTAACGGCAGCCAACGGAATCCGTAAATGAACGGTCGTTCCTTTCCCCCGCTGCGAAGTCACGGTGATTTCTCCGCCTACCAGCTCTGCCCGTTCTTTCATTCCATAAATGCCAAGTCCGGTTCCCTTCGGATCGTTTGCATTCACGTTAAATCCGCATCCCTGATCGGAAACGACAAGCTCCAGCGTATGCTCGGAAGCAAATAGACGGACGTCAATCTCGTCTACGTTGGCATATTTCAGCGCGTTCAGCACGGATTCCTGACATACCCGGTAGACGACCGTCTCAACCTCACTGTTAAAACGCTGACCGCCTAGCTCTGCCACAAAACGCACGACGACCCCGTAGTTCTTCTCAATCCATTTGAAATGCGAACGAAAAGCCGCATCCAGACCAAGATCGTCCAAGGAGGCTGGACGCAGCTCCACCGATAGATTGCGAATTTGCTCCAACAATCGGGTGAGCGAAGCCTCCGTTTGTTGGATTTTCTGCAAGGCTTCCTCTTGCACATTCAAATATTTCAACACCCGAAGATCCACCAGCGAGCTGATCAACTCTTGAGCGACACTATCGTGCAACTCGCGGGAGATCCGCTTGCGTTCATCCTCCTGGGCTTTAATAATGCTCTTCATCATAGTATTGCGGTTCAGCATTTGCTGCGTCATGATGGGATTCGTCAGATCGCGCAAGATCAGCACCCGAACCCCCGACTCTTGGTCCACCGTCTGAAAACTGGCCGAAAACGGGACGACGCCTTTCGTCTTGGTCTCCAAATAGAGCTGGAAGGAGCTAAAATCCTTCTTGGTGTTGGAAAGATAGCAATTGATACAGGACATCGGTTCATCTTCACTAGTATATCCACGGCACGAGAAGCAAAAAGCGTTGTGCTCGGTGTCTGCTGATTCCTCCAGCACCCGGCGATCCAGCAGCTTCTCGGCCTGAGGATTCATCGCCATAATCCGATGCTGTGCATCAAAGAAAATGATTGCATCGGAGCTTTGCTCATACTGCTTCTGCAGAAGCTCGATGGGTACGTTCAAGGATAACGGATTCATGGGATCAGCTCCTTGATCTCAAAATCCCCAAACTGGCCTTGCAGCCATTCATACAGCTGGAGCAAATCTTCCTGGGACATCCGCTGCTCTCCCCGGTAGCCCGCCAAGAGAACGCCTTCCACCCGATCCGCCAAATATAACGGGAGTGCAGCCAAGCTGGTTAATCGCTCCGAGAGCAAGATCGGAAAATTGTACAGCTCTTGCGGCTGAAGCACTTCGTCTACACGGGGAACCAGCATGGGGCTGCCGGTTTTGAACACGATGCCGGCAACCCCCTTACCCGACTGGAGGACGATCCGTTTGTAGCGGTTATTCAAATTGCCTGAAGCGTATTTCCAGGTAAGTACAAAGTCGTTGATCGCCGACTCCGCAAAGGCCAGCGACACAAAATCATACCCCATTTGCTCTCTTAATTGATCGATCATCACCTGATAGCAACCGGAGGTTGGTTTCATGAACTCGTCTCCCTAATCTCAAATCCTTAACGTCCCGCAGAATGCGAGCGATTCTTCCTATAAAGGATATAGCTTCTCCGGGCATAATTCAAGGGTACGCTCCACACATGAACGAGCCGGGTAAACGGCCACAGAGCAAAGATGATAAAACCTGCTAAAATGTGGATTTGGAACGTGATCGGCACCTCTGACATATAGCTGGCTTCCGGACGCAAGATCAACAAATTGCGGAACCAAATGGATATCGTCTCCCGATAGTCAAAGTCCGGTTGCACGTTATTTGTCACCAGCGTAGAGTACATCCCCATAAAAACGATAAACAGCAGCAAACCGTTAACGATCATATCCGATGCGGAGCTGAGCCGGCGCACGTTTTTCATCGTCAATCGACGGGCTGTCAGAATCAGCATTCCGGCAAACGTCACCACGCCAAAAAATCCACCGCCATACATCGCCCCGATATGATACAAATGCTCGTTGACGCCAATCGCATTCATCCATGCCTTCGGAATCCCCAGCCCGGCCACGTGACCCATAATAACTGGGATAATCCCGATATGAAACAGGAGGCTGCCGAGCATCAGCCGTTTTTTCTCGATGAACTCACTAGATTTGGCCGTCCAGTTAAACTGGTCGTAGCGGTAACGGAAGATATGCCCCACCACGAACGTGACCACACAGAGATAGGGAAAAATCACCCATAGAAATTGCTCAAACAGGCTCATGGACTTTCACCTCCTGCGACAAACACAGCTTAAACGTTTCCCGAAGGGCTTTGATTAATGGATAATAAGGGTTCCCCTTCGACTCCAGTGACTTCATTAATTGGTAAGTGCCGTCTTCCAAAATCGAGATTACCGTCTGCATCGCCATCAAGCCATGCGGATGATGGAGCCAATCGGCCGCATACAAAAACTCCAGCATCAGCGGCAGAAAATCCGGCAGCTCCCGGTCCACCATCTCCATGCCAAACATCTCGTAAACCAATTTAAGCGAGGTCAGCAGTTGTCCGCGGTCTTTAGAATCTTCATATTTGAAATACGTCATATACAGCGTTGACGACTTCTCAAAATCAAATGTATCGACGTAAAGCTCCTCGATCTCTTCCATGCTTCGTGCAAGCATCTGTTCCCGGTATTTCGACACCGGCTCCATGACGGAAGCAGGGAAAGCCTCTTCCCCACCTTCCTGAATGGAAGCGAACGTCTCCTTGTCGGGGTAAACGAGCTGCCCGGCAAAAAAGCCGAACAACTCGCGATGTGCATCCAGTTTCACCAGATCAATCACGCCAGATCCCCCCATAGAAGTTTTGTTCATACAGATCCCGTCCACTCTTGCCGGTGCTCGCCGGAATCGGAGTGGCAGGACCGCAGCCGTCACAATCCATGCCAAATCCGGCGGTGCCTTGGGCCCGGTACGGGTCCATGTACCCCTCCTTATGCGAGGTTGGAATGACGAACCGATCCTCATATTTCGCGATCGCCAGCAAACGGTACATTTCTTCAACCTGTTGTGCGGTCAGCCCCACGCGATCCAATCGTTTCTCGTCAAACGGCTGCTTGGAGAATTGTGCGCGTTGGTATTGGCGCATCATTGCCATCCGTTGCAGAGCGATTTTTACCGTTTCCGTGTCCCCAGCCGTCAGCAGATTCGCCAGGTATTGAATCGGCGTTCTCATTTCCTCAATTGCCGGGAAGATGAGATCCGGGTTCTGAATCGAATCCTTGCCTTCAAAATGGCTCATGATCGGGCTGAGCGGCGGTACGTACCACACCATTGGCAGCGTCCGGTATTCTGGATGCAGCGGGAAGGCCAGTTTATATTCGATGGCCAGCTTATAGACCGGCGAATTTTGCGCCGCTTCGATCCATTCCTCAGAAAGTCCATCTTTGCGGGCTTGCTCGATGATTTTCGGATCATTTGGATCAAGGAACAGGCTTAGCTGAGCTTCGTACAAATCCTTCTCATCCAGGGTAGATGCCGCTTCTTGCACGCGATCCGCATCATACAACAGCACGCCTAGATAACGGATACGTCCGGTGCAGGTTTCGGAGCACACGGTTGGAAGTCCTGCTTCGATTCTTGGGAAGCAGAATGTGCATTTTTCCGCTTTGTTGGTTTTCCAGTTAAAGTAAACCTTCTTGTATGGGCAACCTGTCATGCAATAACGCCAGCCGCGGCAAGCTTCCTGGTCGACGAGGACGATGCCGTCCTCATCGCGTTTATAAATTGCGCCGGATGGACAGGAAGCCACGCAGCTTGGATTTAAGCAATGCTCGCATAGACGAGGCAAGTACATCATAAACGACTGTTCGAAGTTGAACTTGATGTCCTCTTCGATCTTCTCGATGTTTGGGTCCTTTGGTCCGGTGATATGGCCGCCGGCCAGATCGTCTTCCCAGTTCGGCCCCCAATCCAGGTCCATCGTGTCGCCGGTAACGGCGGATTTCGGACGGGCCACAGGCTGGTGCTTCTTCTCGCCCGAATTCGTCAGCTTCTCGTAATCATAAGTCCAAGGCTCGTAGTAGTCTTTCATTTCCGGCATATCCGGGTTATAGAAAATTTTACCGAGCGCGATCTTGGACAGCTTGCTGCCGGATTTCAGCTCCAGCTTCCCGTTACGCAGCGTCCAGCCGCCTTTGTAATGCTCTTGGTCTTCCCAACGTTTCGGATAACCGATCCCCGGCTTCGTTTCAACGTTGTTAAACCACATATATTCGGCGCCTTCCCGGTTCGTCCAGGTGCTCTTACAGGTCACACTGCAGGTATGACAGCCGATGCATTTGTCCAGGTTCATCACCATGGCGATTTGCGCTTTAATCTTCAAGCCAGTCAACCTCCTTCAGTTTGCGCACGGCAACGTACACATCGCGCTGGTTGCCGATAGGTCCGTAATAGTTGAAACCATAGCTAAGCTGGGCATAGCCCCCAACGAGCTGCGTTGGCTTCAAATGGATTCGCGTCGGCGCATTATGGCTGCCGCCTCGCTCACCCGTAATTTCCGAACCAGGAACGTTAATGTGTTTGTCTTGGGCGTGATACATAAACATCGTGCCCTTGGGCATCCGGTGGCTGACTACGGCTCTAGCCGTAACAACGCCATTACGGTTATAGACCTCCAGCCAATCGTTATCATTAATTTGATGCGCTTCGGCATCCTCATTGTTGATCCATACGGTAGGCCCGCCGCGGAACAGGGTCAGCATGTGCAGGTTATCCTGATAGGTGCTATGGATGTTCCATTTCCCGTGCGGTGTTAAGTAGCGCAGGACAAGTGCATCCTTGCCGCCCTCAACCTGTTTGTCCCGTGGACCAAACACCATCGGCGGCAGTGTTGGTTTGTAAACCGGCAGCGCCTCGCCGAATTGCAGGAAGATCTGATGATCCAGATAAAAATGCTGGCGTCCCGTTAACGTCCGGAACGGCACCAACCGTTCAATATTCGTTGTAAACGGCGAATACCGGCGTCCTGATTTGTTCGAACCGCTGAATACCGGAGTTGGAATGACCTCGCGAGGCTGTGCGGTAATGTTCGCAAAGGTGATGCGTTCCGCCGCAAGATCTGCAGAGATATCCTTCAACTCCACGCCGGTATCCTGTTCAGCCGATTCCCAAGCTCTCTGCGAAACTTTGCCGTTTGTTGCCGAGGACAGGTGCAGCACTGCATTGGCCGCTTGTCTTGCGGTACGCAGCTTCGGACGACCGTTTTTGATCGTATCATCGGTGTAAGCGCCGTTGATCTTTTTCAGTTCCTCGTATTCTTCCTTCACGGAGAAGCTGACCCCGTGCGCGCCCACCTTGCCAGATTCCAGGTTGGGTCCCAGCGTGATGTACTTGTCGTAGATCTTCGTATAATCGCGCTCAACCACGGTAAAGCTAGGCATCGTTTTGCCAAGTATTGGCTTGACTTCACCGCGCTTCCAATCCTTCACTTCCCCATATGGCTGGGAAATTTCAGCCATCGAGTCGTGACCCAGCGGAGAGGAAACTACGTCTTTGTATACGCCCGGCATATGTTCCTTCGCCATCTCAGACAAGACGCTGGCCAGCGACCGGTAAATGTCCCAGTCTGTCCGCGATTCCCACAGCGGATCGATCGCCGGGTTAAACGGATGCACGAACGGGTGCATGTCGGTTGAGGACAGGTCGACCTTCTCATACCAGGTTGCGGCAGGCAGGACGATATCGGCATACATCGGGGTCGCTGTCATCCGGAAATCCAGTGCCACTAGCAGATCCAGCTTGCCTTCCACTTCATCACGCCAAACGATTTCCTCCGGCTTCTCCTCTTCGTTCGGATTGGATAACAACCCGTTATGCGTGCCGAGCAGATGTTTCATGAAGAACTCTTGCCCTTTCGCCGAACTGGAGATCAGGTTCGACCGCCAAACAAACAGCGTACGCGGGAAGTTTTCCGGTGCATCCGGGTCTTCCACAGCAAACTTCGTTTCGCCTGACACCACTTGCTCATAAGCATGCTTGATGATGTCCGCATTATCGGTTTTGCCTTGAGCCGCCGCTTCTTCGGCGAACGATAGGCTGTTCTTATTAAACTGCGGGTACGATGGCAGCCAGCCCAGTCGGGCAGCCAGCACATTGTAGTCCGCTGGATGACGGTATGGAATCTCCCCGCCGGTTGGCGATTTCAGTGATTCCGCGCTCATCTCCTCGTATTTCCATTGGTCTGTAGCAAAATAGAAGAACGAGGTCGCGTTTTGCAGCCGCGGCGGTGCCTGCCAATCGCGGGCAAACGCGATTGTCGACCACCCTTCAATCGGCCGGCATTTCTCCTGCCCGACATAGTGGGCCCAGCCGCCGCCGTTCACGCCCTGGGATGCTGTCAACACAACCAGGTTCAGAATGGAGCGATAGATCGTATCGCTGTTGAACCAGTGGTTAATCCCGGCGCCCATAATGATCATCGAACGGCCGCCAGTATCCAGCGCGTTCTGCGCGAACTCGCGTGCGATTTGCACCACCAGCGATGCCTGCACACCGGTAATGCGCTCTTGCCATGCAGGCGTATAGTGCGATTCCGCATCATCGTACCCTTTGGCGGTATGGGTGCTGCCAGGGCGGTTCACGCCATATTGACTAAGCATCAAATCATAGACAGTCGCAGCCAATCGGGTGCTGCCGTCTGCTAAAGTGATCGTTTTGGCCGGAATCGACCGAGTAAACGTGCCGTTGCCTGCCGCATCGAAGTAAGGGAAGACAATTTCTGTCCATTCTCCGCCGTGCGGTTCGAACGACAGCGCCGGTTCGATCCGGGTGCCGTCTTCCCGCTCCAGAATCAGATTCCACTTCACGTCTTTCTCCCAACGTTGGCCCATCGTTCCGTTCGGAACGATCAGCTCTCCAGCCGCCTCGTCGTAAATGACTGGCTTCCATTCGGCATGCTCCGTCGCCCGCCCCAGATCACTGGCCCGCAGGAAACGTCCAGCCTTATATCCACCTTCATGCGGATCCAACAATATGAGGAACGGCATGTCCGTGTATTGTTTGGCATAATTCAAGAACATCGGTTCTTGACGCTTCACATAGAACTCGTCAAGGATGACGTGGGTCATCGCTTGGGCAACCGCAGCGTCTGTACCCGGATGCGGCGCGAGCCAGTTATCGGCAAATTTGACGTTCTCCGCATGGTCCGGCGCTACGGACACCACCTTGGTTCCTTTGTAGCGAACTTCAGTCATAAAGTGGGCATCCGGGGTCCGCGTAAGCGGCACATTGGAGCCCCACATGATCAAATATCCGGCGTTATACCAGTCGGATGATTCCGGTACATCGGTTTGCTCGCCCCAGATTTGCGGCGAAGCCGGCGGCAGATCAGCGTACCAGTCGTAGAAGCTAAGCATTTCGCCGCCCAGCAATGAGATGAACCGCGCGCCCGAAGCGTAGCTGATCATTGACATCGCTGGAATCGGTGTAAATCCAGCAATTCGGTCAGGCCCATATTTTTTAATGGTATAAAGGATTTGGGCTGAAATCAGCTGGGACGCTTCTTCCCAGGTCACGCGCACATGTCCGCCTTTCCCGCGGGCTTGCTTATAGGATCTTGCAGCTTCCGGATTCTCCACGATGCTCGCCCAGGCTTGCACGGGATTCCCTTGAGACTTGGTCATCGCCTCGCGCCATAAGCGCAGCAGCTTCCCGCGCATATAAGGGTATTTCACCCGCAACGGGCTGTACTCGTACCACGAGAACGAGGCGCCCCGTGGGCAGCCGCGCGGTTCAAACTCGGGCATATCCGGTCCGCAGGACGGGTAATCAATCTGTTGATTTTCCCAGGTGATGATGCCGTTCTTCACGAACACCTTCCAGCTGCAAGAGCCGGTGCAGTTCACCCCGTGCGTCGTGCGCACAACTTTATCATGCGACCAGCGGCCGCGGTACATATTTTCCCATTCCCGGCTTTTCTCTTCGATCTTGGTCCATTTCCCCGAGATCGTTTCCGGCTTCTTAAAAAAGCTAAGTCCTGATCTTCGTTTCACGGAAGTGTTCACTCCTTCATCGCCCAAATGAATGCCTTTTGATGGGGAATCAATGGTATTCGAGCTTCTGACTCCATTATGAAACGAATTTCACTTGCTTTCCCATCAGGGAAATCCCTCGGCTTGTCGGTGAACGCCCTATAACGACAAAAAAACGCCCAAATGGCGTTTTTTGAAGAACAAATCTCAGTATTCGTTAGGAATGAAGATCCATGATGTACCAGGCGTCACAGGCAAAATGCTCGGAGCCGGCTAGCGGAACTTCCAGCTTCCGGAAGCCATGCTTGCGGTAAAAACGGTTCGCCGCCTCCATCGTCTGCAGCGTTTCCAGATAACATTGCTTATAATGACGCTTGGCAAAGTCTAAGCAGGTCGCCAGCAACTGGGCTGCGATCCCGGTCCCGCGGATTTCTTGCCGCAAATACATTTTCTGCAGCTCGCACACCTCGCTGGAATCAGCAAACGGGGCAATCCCAGCTCCTCCGATCACCCGGCCATCTTTCTCCACGACCCAGTAAGCTCTTCCCTCTGGCTCATAATAGCGGGAAAGCGCGCGAAGGCTGTCGTCCTGCCAAGCCAGCCCTTCTCGGTTCCCGCCGAACTCAATCAGACAATCGCGGATTACCGCTTCAATCTCTGCATTGTCCTCCGATTGGATAGGTCTAATGATCATCGTCGTCCATCCTTCCGTTATAGAAGATTCATCTCATGGAGCTTGTCGAAGATCATCCGACTGACCAGTGATGTCCGATCGCGCTCCTCATAGCTGAGCCAAGCCATTTCCTCGATCTCGGAAGCGGGTTGAAGCTCGCCTTCGACCTCCGCAAAGTAACAGTTCATCCGTACAAGTACCCCTTCGAGCTTGCCGTCAGCTTGCGCTTCAAACGTTGCAAAATAGTTGATCGTATTCGGCTTTACGGTCACGGATAACTCCTCTTGAATCTCTCGTTGCAAAGTTTCGGGATCGGACTCGCCTGGTTCTCTTTTGCCGCCTGGCACATAAAACAGCTCTTTCCCCTTCGAACGGACATTTAACATGCGACCATCCCGCAGGTGAATCCAGGCGATTTTATCGATGTTTCCCTCCATACTAGACGCCCCTAACTCCATGCTTAATTCAAAGCTTCTCTCTTCCGAACAGAGCTTTCCTTCTCGCTTTCGCTTCCCCCGCCCAGTTTAAACACGAAGATGCCGCCGACAATCACTAACACGCCGATCAATTGATTCAGCGTAAACGGAACCTTCTGCAAGCCGAGCCAGCCTAGCGAATCAAACAACAAGGCAAATCCTAACTCCGAAGTCATCACGATGGCTACAGCATATGTTGGCCCCAACAGTTTGACACCCTGTACCATGCAAGTAACAACGCCCACCCCAATCAAGCCGCTGAACCAGAACCAAACCGGCATCCCGGGGAATGACGTAAACATTTCTTTTCCTTCAACGATCAGTCCAATGACAAAGGAGGCGGCAAACCCCAGACCTAACACCAGCGTCGTCGTCGTCCAATTGCCGGTCTGCTCATTCACCTTCGTATTAAACACGTTTTGCATCCCCACCAACGCTCCGGCAGTTAATGCGAACAATATTCCTAACAGCACGTCTCTCCGTCCCCCTATTCGTAAATATTTCGGCTCGCCAGATTGCGAAGCCCTTCCCGATCCTTCACCGTGATGCCCTCGCGGCTTCGCTCGATCAAACCAAGCGCCGCAAATTTCTGCAGCACCCGGTTCAAATGGCGATAGCTGGTGCCGATCAAATTAGCCGCATCGGCCAAATCGGCGGTGCCGAGCTTCCCCTGAAACCGCGCATCCGCTTCGTCGAAAGAAACAGACAAGAGATAACTCGCCAGGCGGATCTCCACCGGATACAGCAGATTAAAGCTCATCGAACTGGATTTCATATAGAACTTCTTGGTGATAATGTCCAGCAAAAAATTTAGCAGCGGAGAATGATTCGCACCGTATTTCCGCAGCCAACGGTACTCTACCCCGATCATGTGAACCGGGGACACAGCCTCAACGGTATTGATGATATCCCCGTCCCGAATGTATTCGACATCCCCGATGATCTCCAGCGGATTCTTAAAAGAAATGACCAGCGTACGGCCTTCCGGAGAGGTGTTATAAATTTTGATCTTCCCCCGAACCAGCACGTACATGGTATGCGATGGCTCGCCTTGCGTGCAAATCAGCTCTCCTTGGTCAAACCCGTGAAGTGTCAGATAAGGCAGCAACGCTTTGGGAAATACCTTCTGAAGTCCATACGATTCGATATAGTCATTTAGCAGGTCCGGGTCTGCCACTTCTTTCATATCCGTTCTCCTCCTTGAGGCTTGGGCCATTCACTCATCCGTTAAATTTAAGAATAATTACTCCTGCAATCATCAAGCCGATCCCGATAAACTGCGGCAGCCGCATTTTTTGCTTCGGTACACCAAACCAACCTAGGCTATCAATCAGAAAGGTGATGCACAACTGGGCAATCAAAACCGCTGAGATCGTCAAAGTGACTCCAACCTGCTGGATCGCCGTGACGTTGCTAAAAATAATAATCGCTGCCCAGGCCCCGCCGCTGATATACAGCGGCTTCACCTTGCGCAAGTCGTTCAGCCCCCCGTCACGAATCATCAGCCAAATCAGCAAAGCCGCGACAAAGCCGGTACATTGAGTCAACGCTGCCGCCGGCCATGTGCCGATCTCGCCGCTGATTCTTGTATTGGCCACCCCTTGCAAGGTGATGAACGCCCCGGCCAAAAACGCAAATAACAAACCCCTCATCGTCTCTCTCCTCGTTCTCGAATCTTCGCGATCCTTTATATCAATACCTAATTAAAGGATATCTTCTGCCGTTTGGAAAGGACATATGTCCTGAATGCTGGTGGAAGGATAAAATAGAAGTAACCGTACATTTAAAATGGGGGGCCCAAAATGCAATGGACATTCACAACCTTAAACCAATGGGATGACGTTTGGTGGGACAAGCTCGAACCCATCTATCGCGAAGCATTCCCGCACGGTGCCAAGCCTGTAAAGGTGCTGAAGAGCATGTTGGATCGCGGAATCGCCAGCTTGCACGCAGGGCTGTTAGACGGCGAAGCGATAGCGATGGGCGTCACCGGCCTGAGCAGCAAGCAGGGACACAAGCGATTGATCCTCGATTATATGGCCGTGCGTCAAGATGTAAGAGGACAAGGCTTTGGCACTCAGTTCTTCGCAGATATCCGTAACTTAGCCATGTTTGAACATCACGCTGAGGCGATCATTATTGAAGCGGAAGCCGATGACACGGATACGAACCGGGAGCGCCTCCGCTTCTGGATCCATTGCGGATTTATTGCCACACCTTACGTCCATCAATATATCTGGGTTCCCGAGCCGTATCGGGCGCTGTATCTCCCGCTTAATCATCAGTTCACCGTGACCGATGACGGTCAATCGTTGTTTCAGGATATCACTTCGTTTCATCATCGTTCATTTCGCGGGCAGTAACTTCAGGGAAAATAGGACGCAAATGGTGCAATAACAGTAAAAACTACCGTTCATTTTCCACCAACTGGCGTTATTGTTTGAACTAACTTCAAAAAGTACTGCTAAATTCGATCAAACCCCGTGTTTTCGAGAAAATTGGCAAAATTAAAGGCAGGATTTACTGTTAATTGCCCCGATTAGCGTAAATTACGAGAATTAACAATACGATTTACCTTTAGTTCTTCACCATCGGGGATTCACAACGTCTCCAGGACCTTTTCAAACACGGGAAACACATCTATTCGCCCTGGAAAACGCACCTCGCCCCGCTGCTCATAACTAAGGCCGCGATATAATTTTAAGGCGGCGGTGTTCCGGGCATAGGTGTCAAGCCGCAAACTGCGGTAACCTTGCTCACGGGCATAAGCTTCAGCGAACTCAACCACCCGGCGGGCGATGCCCTGCCCTTGCATCCGGGGGTCCACAGCCAACCGGTGCATGATTAAATGAGGGCCTTGGCTATCTTTCCATGCAATCGTCTCATACAAATCGTCTTGTTCTTCATCTAAAACGACGATCGCAGCGACTTTCCCCTGTGCTTCTGCAGCAAACAACACCCCGCGCTGTAAATCATCCGCTAACACGTCCCGGTTCGGGTAATGTTCATTCCATTGATCGCTGCCGCCTTCCTGCATCACTTGAATGCAACGCTGCAGCATTTCCATGATCTCGTCCAAATCTTCGGGACGTCCTGTCCGAATCTGCAAATCCATGGGTTCACCTGCTTTTTGAAGGATATTCGTCGTTTTTCAGCTTGCTCTCGTAAATCTTCGTAAGTAAATGCTCGAGTTGCTTTGTTTCCTCTTCGGTTAACACAGCCGTCAGTCGGAAATTAAAGTCGGCTAAAATTTGCCGAAGCGTTGGCTCGAAAGCTTTTCCCTTTTCCGTCGGATACCACAAGATTGACCGCCGGTCCTGCTCATTCACGCGCCGTTCGATGTAACCGGCCTCCTCCAGTTGCTTAACGGAGCGGGTTGTGGTCGCCTTATCAAACTTCACCAAGTGCGTTAACTGGTCTTGATTTAACCCGGGTGTCGCTAATATTGCAAGCAGATAACTGTGGTTTCCGCCTCCGCCGATCCCGTACGGCTTCAACAAGGCGGTGACTTCCTTCTGGTTGATCCGTTGCAGATAGGAGATCAGTTTCCCAACGGAAGGGTAGTTCATGACCTGCACCTCTTTTACAAATCTCATTTATGAAAATTTTAACTGAAATCAGTTGCGCTCGCAACTAAATTGGAGTACACTGGGATTGCTTAAAATGGTTGCAGATGCAACAAATTTGGATGGAGAAGAGAGAGGTGTGAAATGATATGGATATGACGACTCCACGTTCTGACCTACGCACAACTTCTTATCAGGATGATCCGGACATTCAACGGAAACGTTGGTTGATTCTGATCGTGTTGAATTTATTTACGTTTATGTCGACGCTGGATGGCAGCATCGTCAATATTGCTCTGCCTGTGATCTCCAAACAATTGCATCTTTCCGTGGCTCAAGCGGAATGGATCGTTTCTGCGTACTTGATGATGACCTGTGCGGCCATTCTGTTCTTCGGAAAGCTTGGAGATATTGTCGGTAAAATCAAGGTGTTCAAATGGGGCATGGTGATTTTTACTGTGGGCTCTCTGCTGTGCGGTTTTAGCCATAACCTGCCGCTGCTTGTTGGATCCCGGCTGCTGCAAGCGCTTGGGGCCTCGCTAACCATGGCCAACAGCCAGGGAATTGTCACCGACATCTTCCCGGCCACTGAACGAGGCAAAGCGCTTGGTTTCACCGGAACCTTCGTGTCGCTCGGCAGTATCACGGGCCCAAGTCTTGGCGGTGTGATCGTATCGGCCTTTGGCTGGGAATATATTTTCTGGGTGAACGTTCCTGTTGGCCTGATCGCGATTGTCATCGGCTGGAAGCTGCTTCCGGCGGACCGAACCAAGCTGAAGGTGAAAATCGATAAAGCGGGCAGCACGCTGTTCCCCGTCTTTATTCTGGCACTGTTCAGCGGTTTGCTGCTTGGCCAGCAGATCGGGTATCAGGACATCCGAATTGTGGGTGCGCTCGTGCTGGCGGCTGTCGTGTTCTTCGTGTTTCTGTGGATCGAGACGCGCAGTGAAGCACCGATGCTTCAACTGACGTTATTCCGCAATCCGTTGTTCAGCTTAAGTATTCTCGCCGGCTTCCTGGTGTTTGTCGCCAACTTCTGCTTTAATATCATCGCGCCCTTTTATACGCAAAGCATCTTAAACCTCTCGCCTTCTCATGCTGGGTTCCTTATGATGCTGTTCCCGATCGTTATGGTTATCGTCGCCCCGCTGAGCGGTGCATTGTCCGATAAAATCGGCTCCGAGCTGCTGACCTTCGTCGGACTCATCGTCATGGTAATCGCGCAAATCGGGCTGGCCCGTTTACACGACAGCAGTTCGATGGCCTTGGTGGGCGTGTGGATCGCGATGCTTGGTCTGGGCAATGGTCTATTCCAGTCACCCAATAACTCGCTCATCATGTCGAAGGTCCCGAAAACTCAGCTGGGTATCGCCGGCAGCATCAACTCGCTCGTACGCAATATGGGGATGGTTGTCGGCATTACCGTTGCGACCACAACTTTATTTAGCGTCATGAGCAGTCGCGCGGGCCATCGCGTCACCGGCTTGGTGCCGGATCGTCCCGACCTGTTCCTGTCCGGCATGCGTGTGGTGTTCATGACATCCGCCACCATCTGTCTCGTCGTCGCGCTTCTGACCGGCTGGCGGTTTTGGGCCGCAAAACGAGCACAATGGAGGGAACGGGTGCATTCGACGCACTAAGCTGCAAGCAAAAAATCCGTAAAGGTATGAATGACACCCTTACGGATTTTTTGCTTCTATATATAGGACTGGCATCAGCTTAGTCCACCCACTCAAGCTTGTTCACAATGCGGTATTTCATTAAGGCAAGCAGGAAATCATCATAAAAATCTTTACGAACGATGATCCGGTATTGGCGCTCCTGATCCTGATTCAAGTAGAACAAGACATCCGTGTATACGTCATTATCCTCGAACTTTTTCTGCACTTCCCGCATGTTCGAGAACAGCGACTCGTTCTGCAGGAAAGTCAACTCGAATTCTACGTCCTCTTCATTTACCGTTTCACGAATGCGGACTTGCTCCGGATCAAAGTGATAGATCAGCGGCATGTCCTGTCCCCCTCACGCAATAGATTGATGATCTAAGCGTATCGTGTCGCAGCAGCGAAGTCAAATTCTAGAAAAAGCTGACTCTCGGTATCTCGCATATTCCTCCGGCGTGTCGATATCGCGGGGGGCATTTCTCGAAATCTTCACCTCAACGATTTGCTCTCTGTATTGCTGCAGCAGCTCTTTGGCCCCAACGTCACCGTCCAGCTTAGTCAACTCAGGGAACAACGGCGCTGCAAACAATACGGGATGCGCCGGTCGATCATCATAACGCGCTTGCACGATCTTGGCTCCGGTTTGGATGAACACTTCCGTCACTTGCCGTATCGCATCCGGTGAGATCTCCGGCTGATCGCCCAAGATGATTTGAATCGCTGCAGGTGCATAACGCGCCTCTAGCTGCCGGACTCCAGCCGACAGCGAGGCGCCAAGCCCCCGATTGGCCTGCGAGGTTGTCAGCCATTCCACCGGCACACTCTCCGTATCTTCTTGGCGAAGCGGTCCGCCTTCCGCGGTAATTACCGCCATCTGAACATTTCCTGCCGCCAACACCTGGTGCATCGTTTGTTGCAGCAGATTTCCGCGCGGTGCTGGCAGCAGCAGCTTCGGCTCGCCCATACGCCTGGAAGCGCCGCCCGCGAGGATTAACGCCCATACATCCCCTGACCCAGCTCTGCGCTTAGACACGGCAGGACTCCGGAAAGGCAGGTTCGTCAAGAAATGATGGACTCGAAGTCGAAGCGTTCAATGAAGCGTCAGTTCCTCCCCCGCGGATGGCCCCTTTCCGATCACGCAGAAACCCGCCGGAGCGTCCATTTTTGATTGCGGTAATTTCTGCCAAGATACTCATCGCAATCTCTTCAGGGGTTTCCGCACCGATGTCCAGCCCTACTGGCGAATAGAGCTTATCCCGCAGCGCAGGGTCGATCTTGCGTTCCGGCTCGCCAGGCTGACGTATCGGCTCCAAAATCTTCTTCAGCCGGTAGCTGGAGCCAACCAGGCCGACATACTTGACCTCCGGGGTGAGCATCCGGTGGACCGCCTCCCGATCCAGGTCCAGGTTATGTGACATGACGACGACGTATTTGCCGCGGACGTCGACCTGCTCAAACGCGAAGCGGGGGATAATCTGCAGCTCGTCCGCTGCAGGAAACCGCTCCCGCGTCGCTTTCCCCGTCGCATGGTACGCGAT
>NZ_JAWDJI010000178.1:0-22099 GCF_032465655.1 Paenibacillus sp. 3LSP
GCAGCGTGCCGACCGTCGCTCGCTTTTTTGCTCTCGCGCCACGTGCTCAGGCAGATTTAAAACCGAGGGCTTGACAAAAACGTTCATAGCAACGGACTCCAAATTCGTTACACTAGTTACCTTCACTATAGTCTCTACCTTCACCACCGCTGTTACTACTGTCACTGCTGCTGTTTCTACCGTTGCTCTTCCCGTGTGTCCTTGTTGTTGCTAATGCTAATGTAGTTACTCTGTAGTTACTTCGCGAATTTCTCTATGCCAATGATTGACGCCGACATCGCGTAAGTTACTTTTTGCAGATACTAATTACTACGGATAACCATTACTAATTACAACTACTACTAGCTGCAACTGCTCCTAACTGCTCCTAACTGTGCCTGACTGCTCTTATTGGTTCGATTTCCTCCTAAATGCGTCTAGCTGCTCCTAATTGCGCGCCTAAAAGACACTAACTTCCAGAGTCCAGAAACTACTAATAACTGCTCCAAGCTTCTGTTTCCTCTTACTTGCGTCACCAATCATGCTAAACCGGTCCAAACTGCGCCTAATGTGCCTAACAAAGCCTAATTGTGCCTAACTCTGCCAAACTCCTAATACACATTACAGAGCTGTGACGTCTGGGGCTCCTGCATATCTTGCTTTCGGAGTAACTATTTTGCTTGTTCGCTTGCTTTCGTCTGCCGCTCCCCTTGGCTAACGCTTGCCAGAGCGCTTATTAGGGCGAAAAGAGGGAAATTTCAATTCTAACGCTTGTCAGGAAGCTTATTTGCGTGAAATGACCTCATTTCGAGGGCGAAATGGGCAAATAAGCTCTCGCATAAGCGTTAGATTCTCAAATCCCTCGTTTTGGGCAAAATAGCGTTGCTGGTAAGCGTTAGAGGTGAGGCGCGCTGCGGTTACCCCCATAGCGTTGCTGGTAAGCGTTAGAGTTCCGGGGACCGTGGTTGAGTCCAATAACGTTGCTGACAAGCGTTAGAAGTCCAGCTTGGCTTCAACAGCGATCACGGGCCCTTCACTGGCAGCGAAGCAAAGGTTCCCTCCCCGTGACAGCGACTCGTTCACTACAACCGCGATTCGCTTACCGCGACTATGTCTCCCGAGCTGCCTCCTCCCACGCCATCATGGCGGAGGGGAAGAGCTCGATCGCGCGAGGGAACACGCCGTGCAGGTAGGCGATCAGCACGCCGTAGTTGACGATCGGGACGCCGGCAGCTTTGGCTTCGCTGAGGCGGTGCAGCATAGCGCGGCGGTTGAGCATGCAGGCGCCGCAATGCACGATCAGCGCGTAGCGGGACAGGTCCGGCGGATAGCTGTAGCCGGAGATGTGCTCAATCTGCAGCTGCTTGCCCGTGGTCTGCCGGAGCCAGCGTGGGATTTTGACGGTGCCGATGTCGTCGGACTGCTGATGGTGTGTGCAGGCCTCTGCGATCAGCACCCGGTCGCCGTCCCGGAGGTTCTCCACGGCCCGTGCGCCCCGGACGAGCTCGTTAAGGTCGCCTTTATGGCGGGCGAACAAGATGGAGAACGAGGTCAGCGGCACGTCTCGCGGCGTATCGGCAGCGGCCTTGAGGAAAGCCTGCGAGTCGGTGATGACGAGCCGCGGCTTGGCCCCGAGCCGATCCAGTGTCGTCCGGAGCTCGTGCTCCTTCGTCACGACGGCGATGGCATCGCTCTCGAGCAGGTCGCGGATCGTCTGCTGCTGCGGCAAGATCAGCCGGCCTTTGGGCGCGGCTTTGTCGATCGGCACGACCAGCACGACCAGATCACCCGGCGCCACGAGGTCGCCGACGAGCCGGAAGCGCGCTTCCTCGTGCGGCAGCGCCGCAACGATGGCCCGCTTCAGCTCTGGCACGCCGCGGCCACTCAACGCGCTGAACGCAACACATTCAAGGCCGAGCATAACCTTCACATCGCTAAGTGCAGCCGATCTCGCGTCGTCATCCAGCAGCGCGTCGACTTTATTCACCACGCCGACGACAGGGATCTTCCGTTGCCTCAGCTCGGCCAGTAGCCCCCGATAAAAATCATCGGGACCCGCCAACGCATCGATTACCAGCAAGGCAAGGTCGGCGCGGTGGATCAGCTCTCGTGTTTTTCGCTTGCGCAGCTCACCTAACGCGCCTTCGTCGTCTAAGCCAGCGGTATCGATCAGCACCACCGGTCCCAGCGGCAGCAGCTCCATCGCTTTGTACACCGGGTCGGTAGTCGTCCCCCGCACCGGCGAGACGACCGCTGTCTCCTGGCCCGTCAAAGCGTTCACCACACTCGATTTCCCCACATTCGTTCGGCCGAAGACGGCGATATGAATCCGCTCCCCGCGCGGTGTTGCGTTCAGGCTCATCTAAATCATCCCCCTTTATTCGCCGGGGATGCCCGGCTTCGTGACTTGCAGCGGATTCAGGATGTCCGCGGCGCGTTCGGCGGTCAGCCAGCCGCCGCTCACAGCGACCTGCTCCACCGACAGCCCCTCGCGCCGGGCGATCCCGGCAATCTCGGCTGCCGCCTCGTAGCCGAGGTGCGGGACCAGCGCGGTGGCGAGCACGGTGGAGCGCCGCAGATGCTCGCGGCATACGCCCTCGTTGACGGCGATGCCGCGAATGCAGCGCTGCTCGAACAGCGGCATGGCCCGCCCCAGAATCTCCAGTGATTCCAGCAGGGAATCGGCGATCAGCGGGCCGTACGCGTTCAGTTCGAGCTGGCCGCCGGCGGCGGCCCAAGTGATCGCGGCATCGTTCGCGATCACGCGCATGGCCGCTTGGCCGGCCATTTCCGCCATGACGGGGTTCACCTTCCCCGGCATGATCGACGAGCCGGCCTGGACGGCGGGCAGCGTGTACTCGCCGATGCCCCCGGCGGGGCCAGACGCCAGCAACCGCAGGTCGCCGGCAATCTTGAACAGCGTCACGGCTGCCGCTTTCAGCAGCCCGGACACCTCGACGAAGACGTCCATATTCTGCGTCCCGTCCATCGGAAATTCGCTGCGCGCCAGGCCCAGCCCGGTCAACTCCTGCAGCGTGTCGGTGACTTGGAAAATGTAAGCACGCGGCGCGTCGAGTCCCGTGCCGATCGCTGTGCCGCCGAGATGAATCTCGCGCAGCCGCTCTTCGGCTTTGTACAGCCGCCACCGGTCGCGGGCGACCGCCTTGGCGTATGCGCCAAACCCCTGGCCGGCCATCATCGGCAGGGCATCCATCAGCTGCGTGCGCCCGAGCTTCAGCACATCCGCGAATTCCCGCTCCTTCTCCTGCAGTGCCTCTTGCAGGGAGGCGTATGCGTCGCTGAGCGGGCGCAGCAGCCGGATCGCCGCGATTCGGAGCGCGGTGGGGTACACGTCGTTGGTCGATTGACATCGGTTGACGTGGTCCAACGGATGGACCAGGTGGTAGTCGCCTTTGGTCCCGCCCAGCCGTTCAATCGCTAAATTGGCGACCACCTCGTTGACGTTCATATGCGTGGACGTGCCCGCGCCGCCCTGCAGGGCATCCACGACGAATTGATCGGCCAAGGCACTGCCCGCAATCTTGTCGCATGCCCACTCAATCGCCGAAGCCACATCAGCCGGGATCAAGCCGAGCCGGCCGTTCACTCGCGCCGCCGCTTTCTTGACCACGGCGATCGCTTCGATCAGCCGGGGATGGACGGGCCGCCCGCTGACCGGAAAATTCTCGATCGCTCGCGCCGTATGAATGCCGTAATAGACTTCTGCCGGGATCGCTTTGGGGCCTAGCGCGTCGGTCTCCATGCGATATTTTGGATCCGAATCGGGTTCATTTGAGAATGGTTGACGCATTGGGGTTCGCCTCCGACAAATGTCAATATCTTCCTCTCCATCGTAGTTGAAAGCGATTTCGGAAAACAGTAAAGAAGATCACGCTAAAGCCTAGAAGGAACTTGTTCTAAAGACGGTTTTTCGTCCATAAGCTAGGGATAAGAAGGAGGGGTACATGCCATGGTCGAACCAAATAAAGCCAAGCATCAGGAGCTGCACTTGCTGAATCGCAAGCTGCTGGATATTACAGGGGTCCTCAATGTGGAGAGCTTCGACAGCGAGGAGTTTTTACTTCAAACCGAACTTGGTGCGATGACGATCCGAGGGCATAATTTACATATCAAAAACCTGAACCTGGAGCAGGGACTGGTCAGCATCGAAGGTACGGTGAACTCGCTTTCGTATTTGGACCCGGGGTCCAATTCGTCCAGTAAGGGCCTGCTCGGCAAGCTGTTCCGATGAATTTGGAGACACAATGGGCGACCCTGCTCTGGATGCTGGCATCCGGGGGGATCATGGGCATCGCCTTTGACAGCTATCGCGTCGTCTCGGGACAACTCCGGTTTCCCCGCTGGAGTGTCCATGCCCTCGATTTGCTCTACTGGTTGGCTGCCGCCTTATTCGTCTTTCGTACGTTGTATCACAGCAACCATGGGGAACTAAGGTTCTATGTTTTTTTAGGACTTTTTTTAGGTATTTGGATTTATTTTTTGTTCCTTAGTTCTCTCACCGAGCGTTTTGTGTTAATGTTAATGAGGATAGCTAACAAATTTTATCGGTTTATCGTACGAACGATCGAGATTTTCATCATCGCTCCGTTACAATGGTTGGTCAAAATGATCCGCGTTCTGCTCGGATTCGTTTGGATCGTGCTGCTGTTCCTAGGCCGGATCACCTTGTTGCCGATTTGGAAGCTGCTCGTATGGGTGCTTAGACCTATATGGACAAGACTTCGGATTCCGCAAGGGGTGGACAAGATTCGGCGCTCAGCGGTCGTGTGGCGAGAGCGCATTTTGCGTCTATTACGCTGGTTCTACAAGGAATAAGGCTGGGAGGTGTGCCTTGGTGCGCGAAGTGTCGACAAATCCGAAACCATCGAACAAAACTTCATCTTCCGGAAACGGATCTGCTTTCGCTAAGCGCAGGTTGCGGATCTGGATGGGATTTATGGTCCTGTTTTTAAGCTGGGCCGGATATACGTACATCTCGCAAGCCGGGGAGATCGGCAGCAAATCGCAAGAGCTGGCGGAGCGGCAAGCCGCCAAGGCAGCCAGTGAGCAGAGCTTGAACCAGCTCAAATATGAGATTGACCGTTTGAATGACCCCGAATACATTGGACAAATTGCCATGAAGAAATATGGTCTGTACAAACCGGGTGAAATCCCTGTCCGGGTATCCGAGTCCGAAGCCGGAAATGACTGACCCCATGCGGGTTGACGGGACATCCGTCTGTTGACCTTGTTTCAGTCATTCGGTATAATCAAATCACCGCAGTCAAGATTTCGAGGCCTGGCTGTATATTTTTAAGGGAGGATCATTTTATTTTATGGCAATTGAAGTGGGCACCAAGTTAGAAGGAAAAGTGACAGGCATCACGCATTTCGGAGCATTTGTGGATCTGTCAGGAGGTGTCACGGGTCTCGTTCATATTTCGGAGATCGCCGATAATTACGTGAAAGACGTTAACGATCATCTGAAAATCGGCGATACGGTTACCGTTAAGGTAATCAATGTCGATAAGGACGGTAAGATCGGACTTTCCATCAAGCAGGCTGTTGACAAACCGGCCGAAGCCAGACCGCCTCGTGCACCGAGAACGGACCGGCCAATCGGAGGTGACCGTCCTGGCGGCGGATTTAACCGGGACCGGGGAGGACGCTCTTTTAAGCCCCCAGCCAGCAAATCCTCATTCGAAGACAAAGTTTCTCGTTTCCTGAAGGACAGCGAGGAGCGCATTTCTTCGTTGAAGAAGAATACGGAAGGCAAACGCGGAGGTCGCGGAGCCAAACGAATGTAATCCCTGAAAATTTAACTACTCAAACCCACCGTAGGCGAATCGCTCGCCTGCGGTTTTTTGTTTGCTTTCGTGCCCCAATCTTCATAAGTTGACTTTTGCCTATGCGATTAAACAGGTTTTGTCGCCTCTGGGCTTTTTGCCGACAGGTTCTTACGGTTTTTTACGAGGAGCGCGTTTAAATAGCCTTTGTTCGTAGACACAGCCTGGGATTTCCCATGCGAACATAGAAACCCCTGATGCGGTCCATCGCTATGGGGGGCCTGGATTCGCGCGGTGTCGGCGTTCTCTCTCAATTTGTCGGAAATTTCTTTGGCACCGGCTCCGATATCTGACAAACTTTCCGGTTCTAGCCTCCTATAATGGGACATACCTTACTAATTTGGAAAAGGCGGTGCCAGGATGTTGAATAAGTGGAATGTCACCCTGTTTCCAGGGATGAGAAAGGCGAAGGCATGGGACAAGGGAGCGATGCGGAAGATGCTGCTAGACCAGCCAATCATCCAGCGGGCTGGGCGGCTGTTCGCGGTCAACAAGTGGACCGGACTGCTTCTAGCGATGAGCTTCCTGCTGGGCCGGGCGACGATCTTGGACGAGCTGGCTCCTTTTGCCGTCGCTTTCTTTGCGGTGATTCGCTTCATGCGGCGGGATATCGCGTGGTTTGCGGGGGCGGCGATGGTCGGCGGAGCGTTGTTGACGCCGCCGGGGGCTCATCTTCATGCGATAGAAATCGCCGTGGAGCTGTTGATCTTCGCCTTGTTACAAAAGGGACTGGAGTCTTTTGAACGGGCAGATCTCTCCTATGCGCCGATTATGGTATTTACGAGTACGTTCTTCGTTGGGATGTTCGGGGCGGTAATTGGCCCTTCCCTGACTTGGTACACACTTGCGATGACCGTAATGGATGCGCTGCTCAGCTTCGTACTGACGCTGGTCTTCATTCAGGCGGTCCCGGTGTTTACTTACCGGAAGAAGCATTACCAGCTGCGCGGGGAGGAAATTTTGTGCCTCGTGATTCTGCTGGCTTCCGTGATGACCGGTACGGTTGGATGGGAGATTCAAGGATTATCGGCGGAGCACGTGTTGTCGAGGTACCTGATCCTGCTGTTCGCCTTGGCAGGCGGTGCCCCTTTAGGCGCTTCGGTTGGCGTCATCACCGGCTTGATTCTCAGCCTTGCTGATACATCGGCCTTGTACCAAATGAGCTTGCTGGCGTTCTCCGGGATGCTGGCCGGGATGCTCCGGGAAGGACGGAAATGGGCGGTCGGATTCGGCATGCTGCTCGGTTCGTCCATTCTGTCCATCTATATTGCCGGCCCGGC
Source organism: Paenibacillus sp. 3LSP (assembly GCF_032465655.1). Taxonomy (NCBI): domain Bacteria; kingdom Bacillati; phylum Bacillota; class Bacilli; order Caryophanales; family Paenibacillaceae; genus Paenibacillus; species Paenibacillus sp. 3LSP. Next base: position 7,106 of record NZ_JAWDJI010000178.1, read on the forward strand.
GGATGTGATGTCCTCCACTTGGGAGAGCTGCGTCGCAGTTCTATTCTTCCTGCTGACCCCCAAAAAGACGGTTCAAGTGATTGCCAAATACGTGCCCGGCACACAGGAGCATGCTAAAACGCAGCATGAATACGCCAAACGGGTACGCGATATCACAGCTGGCCGGGTGGCGCAGTTCTCCCAAGTCTTCAAGCAGCTGGCGCGCAGCTTCGGACAAGTATCCAGCACTGGGGAAATCGCAAAGCGCAGCGAGGAGATTGACCATTTCATGAACGCGGTGACCCAGGGCGCTTGCGCGACCTGCTTCCGCAAGAATACTTGCTGGGAGGGTCGATTCTATCAGACGTACAAGCTGATGACGGAGATGATGACCGCGATTGAGGAGAAGCCAGACATTACCCCGGACGAGCTGCCGGCCAGATGGTTGAAGATGTGCGCGAAAACCGACCAGGTGTTGGACATTATGAAACACGAGTACGATCTGTATCAGCACGATCTGCATTGGAAACGGCAAATTTACGACAGCCGCCAGTTGGTGGCTGAGCAACTCTCCGGTGTCTCGCAGGTGATGGAGGACCTGGCCCGGGAGATCCAACGGGAAGGACAAGCCATGTACAAGCAAGAGGAGCAAATCCGCGAAGCGTTAGAGAAAATGGGCTTGTCTATTCATAGCATCGACATTGTGAGTCTGGATCACGGGAACGTGGAGATCGAAATTGTACATGCGTACACCCGAGGTTTTGATGAATGCCGGAAGATTATTGCTCCGCTGCTGTCCGATATCCTCGGCGAGCATATCGCAGTCATGAATGAAATTCATCATGGAGGCAGAGAAGGCCTGGCGACCGTCACCTTCGGCTCGGCGAAAGCGTTTGAAATCACGACCGGGGTTGCCGGCACCGCGAAAGGCGGGGACATGCTCTCCGGTGACAGCTTTAGCGCCAAGGAGCTGGGCAACGGCACGTTCGCTGTGGCGATCAGCGATGGGATGGGCAACGGGGAGCGCGCGCGGCTGGAGAGCAGTACGGCGCTGAACATCCTCGAGCAGCTGTTGCAGTCCGGCATGGAGGAGACGCTGGCGATTAAATCGGTGAACTCGATTCTGATGCTGCGTTCGCCCGATGAGGTGTACGCGACGGTGGACATGGCGCTGATTGATCAATATACGGCGCGGACAACGTTTATGAAGATCGGCTCCTCCCCAAGCTTCATCAAGCGAGGTTCAGAGGTCATCCCGGTGACGGCCAGCAACCTGCCGATCGGCATCATCCAGGATATTGAGGTTGATCTGGTGTCCGTTCAGCTTTATCCGGGAGATACCTTGATCATGATGACGGACGGCATCTACGATGCGCCGGGCCCTGCGGTGAACAAGGAGCTGTGGATCAAGCGGCTGATCCAAGAGATCCAGGCCGAGGATCCGCAAGAGATCGCCGATTGTCTGCTGGAGTCCGTTATCCGGTATCAGAAGAACGTCATTCATGATGATATGACCGTAGTTGTGGCGAATATCGATCATATGCAGCCAGAGTGGGCTACGTTGCATATCCCCGGCATCAGCCGATTGGAGCGACCGCGTACCGTGAGTTAACCGAGAGCTTGAGGTGAGAACCTCAGGTTCTTTTTTCTTAGGTGCGAGGAATGGAGTTGAATCCAAGGATTTAAGGATATGGAAGGAATACATTTTTTTGATATTTTCAACTTTGTTCGATGGGAGTAGAATTATGGTGGTTAACTTACTTTTCGTTAGGAAGAAGGGATGACAATGAATCGCACAGAGGCACGATACGACCTGGACATGATTGTGACCTGGGGAGATTGCGATGCGGCGGGGATTTCCTATTACGCGAAAAATTTTGACTGGTTTACGAATGGACGCATGAGATTGCTCGAGTCTTATGGGCTGCCTTATATGAGCGCCTTTCACCATCAAGGGATTTCGCTTGTCTGCTTGACGGCAGATTGCCAATATAAGAAAATGCTGCGTCCCGAAGAAAGAGTGACGCTCAGCACTTGGATCAGCTCATTGACCCGAAGTCGAATGGCTTTTTCCTATCAGCTGTATAAGGAAGGCGGGGTGCTGGCTGCTGAGGGGATGACGACCCATGCGTATGTGGACGAGCATGGGCAGCCCGTCAACCTGGAGAAGCGGCATCCGGAGCTGTGGAATCAGTTAACCGAAACCCACCGGCAACGCAGTGAACAAGTTCGTGAGGGCGGAGGGTCGACCCATGCGTAGCGGCAGAGTAGTGATTACCGGCTCTGGCGCGGTGACGCCGGTGGGTATCGGCGTTCCGGCCTACTGGCAAGGACTGCTTGCGGGAGTAAGCGGCGTGGCAGCGATTACGCGATATGACGCGGAAGCGATGCCCGTGAAAATTGCCGCAGAAGTGAAGGATTTTAACCCGGCCGACTTTATGCCGCGGAAGCTGGTCGGACAATCGGATATTTTTATGCAGTTTGCCTTTGCTGCGGCGCAAGAAGCGCTGGAAAACAGCCGGCTGAAGGCGCGCCCCGAACGGATTGGCATCGTGGTAGGTACGGCGCTGGGCGGCATTTCCTCGGCGGCGCAGGCGCAGGAGCATATCACTAGCAGCGGCAGCTATCGGGTGTCGCCTCATCTGGTGCCGAAGATATTGGGCAATATTGCGGCGGCTCACATCTCCATCATGCATGGCATCCAAGGGCCAAGCCTCACCGTCAACACCGCCTGCTCCTCCGGGGCAGACGCGATTGGTATGGCGCGGATGCTGCTGCTCTCGGGCCAAGCCGATGCCGTGCTGGCTGTTGGTGCGGAATCGATTTTGTCCGCGCTGATGGGGGCGGGCTTGTCCGCAGCTCGGGCGTTGTCTACACGGAATGAAGAGCCGTCTCGGGCCAGCCGACCATTCGAGCGGGACCGTGACGGGTTCGTGATGGGCGAAGGCGCCGGCGCGGTGTTGCTGGAGACGCTAGAGCATGCCGAAGCGCGGGACGCTGAGATTCAAGCCGAGCTGTTCGGCTACGCCAACAGTTCAGATGCTTACCATGTCACCTCGCCGGAACCAAGCGGCAGCGGACAAATTCGTTGTTTGCGCATGGCACTGGAGCAGGCCGGAGTCGGCGCAGCCGATATCGATTACATCAACGCGCATGGCACTTCAACTCCGCTCGGTGATCGGATTGAAACGGAATCGTTGAAGGCAGTCTTTGGTGACCACGCTGGACGAATTCCTGTTAGTTCGACCAAGGGAGCGACCGGGCATCTAATGGGCGCCGGCGGAGTGACGGAGCTGATTGCTTGCATCGGTGCGATTCGGGAAGGTATCGTGCCGCCAACGTTAAATTACGAGCATCCGGATCCGGAATGCGATCTTGATTATGTTCCGAACCGGCCACGAGCCGCCCGGGTACGGATGGCGATGTCGAACGCCTTTGGTTTTGGCGGCCAGAACTCGTCGCTCATTGTGGGCGAATATAACGGAAGTGCAAATCCACGAAGATAGGGAGGATCCATCGATGGAGACGATCAACCAATTTACGTACGATGTACGGATGTTTAAAGATACGTTTGAACATGAGTTCACTTATATCAACGGTTTTATGCGGAACGTGCACCGGTCCGCGACCCGTCCGGCATTAACTTGTCCGCTGCGAGAACGAACCTGGACTTATACAGAGCTGAACGAGGAGGTCAATCGTCTCGCCCATGCGCTGATCGGGGACGGCATCGGCAAAAACGACGTGGTCTTGTATCAGCTGTTGAATTCAGCGGAATTCGTGTTCAGCTATCTGGCTCCGCAAAAGCTGGGCGCGATCAATTGCCCGATCAACTTTAAACTGTCCCCCGGCGAAACCGCCCATATCCTTGATGACAGCAAACCTCAAGTATATATCTATGACGCAGAAATTCAAGAAACCGCCGAACGGGCGCTGGAAATGGCCCGCCATCGGCCGCGCCGGATTATCATGGTCGATTATACCGGCACGAAAACAGCGCCGCAGGGTCATATTTTATATTCGGATTACGTGAAGCAGCAGCCTGTGGAAAATCCGCCGATCGAACGGCCTTCGCATATTTATGATGAGGTCACCCGCTTGTATACCTCCGGGACGACGGGGATGCCAAAGGGCGTACCGATGAACAATATCAACGAAGTGCTCTCGGCTCATGATGTCGCGATGCATTTTCCACTCAGCCCGGTCGACAAAACGATGAATATGAGCCCGTGGTTCCACCGCGGCGGCCTGCATTCCGGCGGACCAACGCCAACGCTTTATGTCGGCGGCGAAATGGTCATTCTCCGCTACTTCCATCCGAAAACGGTGCTGGAGTACGTGGCCAAATACGGACTGACCTTCCTGATCGGGGCACCGCCAATGCTGAAGATGCTGCATGATACGCAACTGAAAGAGAATGCCGATCTGTCCGGGCTCAAAGGCATTGTCACGATGGGGGCGCCGTTGTCCGGGGCGGATTGCATTAAATATCAGCAGGTGCTGACGAAGAACATCTTTAACGGCTACGGGACTTCGGAAGCGTTCTGGAATACGTTCCTGCGCCCTTACGACTTGCCGGAAATGGCCGGTTCTGCCGGACGCGCCTGCACCGACGACGAAGTCGCCGTGGTGAAAGTGTTCCCGGACCGCCGAGCGGAGCCGCATGAACATGTCGCCAAGGATGGCACCGAAGTGGGCGAAATTATCGTGAAAGCCCCCGGGAAAACAACGTACTCCTACATCAATAATCCCGGTGAAAGCGAGAAGGTCTTCTACAAAGGCTGGATCTATATCGGCGATATGGGAACATGGGACGAAAACGAGTTTGTCACCATCGCCGGACGCAAAAACGATATGATCGTGTCGTCCGGCGAAAATATTCACCCGGTGCAAATTGAGGATGTACTCAACCAGCATCCGAAGGTGAAAGAAACGGTGGTTGTCGGCGTGCCGGACGAGCTGCGCGGCGAATCCGTCGTCGCCTACGTGATCAAAAACGACGAATCGCTAACCGCCAAAGAATTGCATAAATATTGCAGCGAGCATCCGATGTTAGCGGCTTACAAGCGGCCCCGCTTCTATCGATTTATCGATGAGCTGCCGTATACGGCAACGGGGAAAAAGCGTCATTTTATCGTAAGAAACATGGCGTTGGAAGACCAAAAAGAAGGCCGGCTCGAGCGGCATTAATGCCGGTGCTTTCTAAAATTGATGTTCTAACTGCAAAAATACATTTCACTTGTGTGGAAAACCGGCTTTTTCGTGGGATCAAATGCAAAAGTGCATCTAAAAAAGCGCAATATGCCCAAAGAACGACTTATCTGCGAGTATAAACTGCAATTTTACATTATGGCAGGCGCCAAAGGGTGATTTTGACCAAAATGAACTGTACTTTTACATCTCGTGGCGGCAACGGCGCAAATACGACAGTTGTGGTGCATATAGCGCATAAGTCGAGGGCGTGGTTTAGACAAGAGCTTGAGGTGGGAACCTCAGGTTCTTTTTTTTTTGGCGGAACAATCTTGTTTTGGCTGAACGGGGGGGAAGCACGTTATAATAGGGGGTGAGAAAGGGGAGTTGAATATTGGATTACCGCGTGGATGTCACTTTTGAACCCCGGTACGAACTACTCAGCAGCCTACATACGATGATATGCCGCAAATCACATAAAAAAATCGACTTGAGTCCGGTATGGGTGAAGGATACGTTATCTCGAATTACGCCGGATTTCAGCTCCACTCTCAACGATATGGACGTGGACAGCGATTGGAAAATCACGTATTTGCTAGCTTACTTGTGCCCGGAAGGAGCATCCCCCGAGGAGTTTCTGGCCTGGTTGGAAGAGAAGACGCCAGGAGATCTGTATGAACTGATCGCAGTGTACAGCCAGCAATTTCCAAAGGATATGGGACAGTACCGCTCCCGTACCTTATTCATGTTGTCCAATTGGCACGAGCAATATTTCCGTAAGCAGTCGCCGGAAGTGATTGAGGGACTGCGTTCCGAGGCTCAGACGCGTGCAGCGGAGCTGGCCCGCCAGACCGAGCTGTCAGCATTCATTGAAAAGACGACGAACGGACTCACGTTTCTGCCAAAAGAAGGGCTGGAAAAGCTGGTTCTTGTGCCGCAATATCATTTTCAGCCGATGAACATTATTTATCATTTTGGCCGGATCACGTTGTGTCATTATTCGGCACGGTTCTATCTGGGTGACGAGACGGATTTCCCCCCCCATGACTACCGGATGATCCGGGCGCTCGCCGAGCAGAGCCGGTTGAAAATTTTGCGATTCTTGAGCGGCGGCCCTCGAACGTTTACGGAGATCGTCCGTCATTTGCAAATCTCCAAGGGGATTACGCATGATCATGTGTCCAAGCTTCGCAGCGGCGGCTTTATCCGTGCCCATGTCGATGGGGAAACGATCTCCGAATACAGCTTGCGTCCGGAAATGCTGGATGTGATGCACCAGAAATTAGTTGATTATATCGTAAACTAAAACAGTGCCAGTCCTGGCAGTCATAAGGATTCTGCTCCGTGCGAACGGAACAGGGTCTTTTTTTTGTGGCATAAATGCTATATTCTCTGAATAAAGAAAAAATATTAAGTTCTCTATTTACAGAACAGCGGCCCGATCGTATAATAGGAGCGTTAAAACTCCACTTAACACATCGGAATTAACGTCTATTGTAAGGTTGCACCTGAAAAAAGACAATACGGAGGGAGAGAATCATGCAAATGAACAGAAAACGAGTGACTGCGCTATTAACCTTATTGTTGACCGGGGCTTTGGCCCTTACGGCCTGCGGCGGGGGCAGCAATGCAGGGCAAGGAACGGATTCGGCCTCGGCACAGGCGGGTAACGGCCAAAGCGAGGCTGGTGCCAACAACGCAGGTCCGGAGACTGGAGGAGAGCTGCAGTTCATTCCAGCCAGCGATATGTCCAAGCTGCCGGCGATCGCCAAGGAACGCACGGATACAATCATCGTTGGCTTGACCGACCCAAGCGGTGCGTTTACGCCGTACTTCCAGCAGAGCGGATATGACGGCAACGTGTCGTCGCTGCTCTATACGCCGCTGGTGACGGTGGATGACCAGGGACTGCCAACTCCGGGCCTCGCTGAAAGCTGGGAGGTTTCCGATGATCAGCTGACGTATACGTACCATCTGCGTAAGGACTTGAAGTTCAGCGACGGTTCGCCAATGACGGCGGACGATGTGGCTTTTACTTGGACACTGTTGCATGACAAAGCTTACGATGGGGACTCCCAAATTCCTACGCTACATATCGTTGGCGGCGAAGCCTACAAGGAAGGGAAAGCGGACAGCATTTCCGGCATTACCGTGAAAGATTCTCAGACCATCTCGGTTACGCTGGAGCAACCAAATGCAACGGCGCTGGTGCTGCTTGGCGGCGATATTCTGTCTAAAGCCTACTATGGGAAGGACTACAAGTTTGGTCAGCTCGATTACATTAAGAAGCTGCACGAGAAGCCAGTCGGCAACGGCCCGTATATCTTGGAGAAGTTCATTCCGGGGCAAGAGGTGCGCTATGTCGCCAACCCTTACTACTATGCGGGTAAGCCAAAAACCGAGAAGTTTATCTATAAAACCTCTGAAGGGGACACATGGCAGTATCTGGAGACCGGTGAAGTGGACTACGCTTCCTTCAGTGCTACAACCGAGAACATAGACAAGCTGAAAAGCATGGGCTTCGTTAACATTCTGCCGTATACCCCAAGCACTTATGGTTATCTGCAATTAAATCTGGAGCATGAAGCTTTGAAGGATAAGAAAGTGAGACAGGCGCTGACGTATGGTCTGGATCGCCAAAGCATCTACGTGGAAGCGAACCAAGGCGCAGGGCAAGTCGCCAACATTCCAGCTTCGCCTATTTCCTGGGCTTACACGGAAGAAGGCATCAACCAATATGTCTATGACCCGGACAAAGCCAATCAGCTGTTGGATGAAGCCGGTTGGGTGAAAGGGGCAGACGGTATCCGTGAGAAGGACGGTCAGAAGCTGACGATCCATTTCCTTGGTTCCAAGAACGCCCAAACCGACGTCTTTATTGCTGTAGCGACGGAGAACTTCGCGGCAATCGGCGTTAACTTCCAGCCGGAGGTATTCGCGGACTTTAACGCGTTAGTCTCCAAGGTTGAAGGCGGCGACTACGATATGGCTTCCTTCTCTACTCCAATGCTCGCCGACCCGTCCGACGGCGTCCTGCAATTCGTGGATGGCGAGATCAAAGGCTACGATAATCCGAAGGTCAAGGAGCTGTACGACAAAGCGCTGAGCACCAGTGACATCGAGCAACGCAAAGCGATTTATAAAGAGCTGTTCCAGCTGCTGAACGACGAGTTGCCGATTATCTTCACGAGCTATAAGAAGACCGTATACGCCTATAACGGCCGTATTCAAAACCTGACGGTCAGTCCGTTTACCGGCCTGTCCTCCAGCTTGCCGAACTGGTCGTTGGAATAGAATTTAAATCTTTGAAAAATCAGCCGCTCCCCTCGTGTGCCTTGCATGCGAGGGGATGGCTCGTCTAAGGAGTGCGACGCGATGAGCGCCTATATCACCAAACGATTGATTTATATGGTGGCGATTCTGTTGGCAGCCTCGCTGCTGATCTTTTGCCTGTACGCGCTGACGCCCGGCGACTTCATCAGCGGGAACATCAAGCTGACGCCGGAGCGCAAGGCTGAGCTGCGGGAAATCTATGGCTTGAACAAGCCGCTATTAGAGCGGTACTTCATATGGATGAAGAATGCTTTTCATGGCGACTTCGGCTATTCGTTAGCCCAACAGAAGCCGGTACTGGGGTTGTTTAACGACTATATCTGGAACTCGTTCCTGCTGGCGGCAGTGTCGACGTTCCTCACTTGGTTTATTGCCGTGATCGTTGGCGTAATTTCGGCTTACAAGCAGTATTCCTGGTTCGACACGCTGGTGCTGGTGCTGATCTTCGCCGCGATGTCGCTGCCGTCTTTCTTCATCGGGTTGTTCCTGATTAAAATTCTTGCGGTTGATTTGAAATGGCTGCCGCCAGGCGGGATGATCACAACGGGGAGCAATGCTACTGGACTGGCTTACGTAAAAGAAGTGATTCACCATATGACCCTGCCGGTGATCGTTATGACCATTCTGGGTGTCGGTTCGCTGACCCGTTATTTCCGGACCAACATGATTGATGTGATCAAGCAGGATTATATCCGAACGGCCCGGGCCAAAGGGTTGAAGGAAAGCAAGGTGCTCTACCGCCATGCGCTGCGCAATGCGCTGCTTCCGGCGATCACGCTGGTGGGGTTTGAGCTGCCTGCGTTGTTTGGCGGTTCGCTCATCATTGAGAAAATCTTTAACTGGCCGGGGATTGGGCAATTATACATGTCTTCTTTTTCCGTTCGAGATTATCCGTTATTAATGGGATTTACGATGTTGATTGCAATCTTGACCGTGATCGGGACGTTGTTATCGGACTTGCTGTACCATATCGCCGACCCGCGCGTTCGGTTGTAATAGGGGGTTAAGCAACCATGAACTCAATTCCAGAACATTTGCCGAAGCCGGGCCCGGGACAAGAGGCTGCTCGTACCGCCGTGTCCAAGAAGCCGTCGCTGTGGCGGCAATCGCTGCGCCGACTGCTTCGCAACAAACTGGCCATGTCAGGCCTCGTTGTTGTTGTTTTTATGTTTCTTGCCTGCTTCTTAGGTCCGTTGTTCTCGCCGTATGCGGATAACAAAATTCAGATGTCGATGATGAACAAGCCGCCGAGCTGGCAGCATTGGCTGGGGACCGACAAGCTGGGACGGGACGTACTAACCCGGGTCCTGCAGGCTGGGCGTATTTCGCTGACGGTCGGCTTGGTATCTATGGTATTGTCCGTCTTCTTGGGCACGCTGCTTGGTGCGATTGCCGGGTATTATCGCGGGATTGTGGACCAAGTCATTATGCGGCTTGCCGACTTGCTGTTAACGATTCCCGGTTTGCCGCTGCTGTTCATTGCCGGCGCGCTGTTATCGGAGTGGAAGGTGCCGACCGATTACCGTATGTACATCGTCATGATCATGCTCAGTCTGGTGAACTGGCCGGGGCTGGCGCGGATGATCCGCGGGCAAATGCTTAGCCTGCGAGAGCGCGAATTCATGCAGGCGGCGGTGGTGCTGGGGCTTCGTGACCGGCGTAAGCTAATCCATCAACTGCTGCCGAATCTCGTGCCGCTGATTATCGTCATCGCTACGCTGAACATCGGCGGAGCGATCCTTAGCGAGTCGGTGCTCAGCTTCTTTGGGCTGGGCGTGATGCCGCCGACGCCGACCTGGGGCAATATGATTGACGCCGCAAATAATTTGATCGACTTCCAGCAGCATCCTTGGCTGTGGATTCCGCCGGGGCTGTCTATTTTTGCCACCGTCATTGCGATCAATTTGTTTGGCGACGGGCTGCGAGACGTGCTGGATCCGAAAACGAACAGGTAGGTGGAATAGCTTATGTCAACTTTGCTGGAGATAGACCGGCTGAGCACGCATTTTCATACTGAAGAAGGACGGATCAAAGCGGTTGATGAAGTCAGTCTGCGGATCAAGCCGGGGGAAACCGTATGTATCGTCGGTGAGTCGGGCTGCGGCAAGAGCGTGACGGCGATGTCAATTATGGGCTTGCTGCAAAACGGCCCCGAGGTGGAGATCGGCGGACGAATTCAATTTGGCGATACCGATCTGTTGTCTTTAGATAAACATCATCTTCGCGCCATTCGCGGACATGAGATCGCGATGATTTTTCAGGAGCCGATGTCTTCGCTGAACCCGGTGCTGACGATCGGAGAGCAGTTAATCGAGCCGATGGTGCTTCACTTGAAGCTGAGCAAGAAGGAAGCTCGCCAGCGGGCCCTCGAGCTGATTGAACAGGTTGGGATCTCTCGGCCGGAGCAGATTATGAAGAGTTACCCGCATGAGCTGAGCGGCGGGATGCTGCAGCGGATTATGATTGCGATCGCCATCTCCTGCCGGCCGAAGCTGCTGATTGCGGACGAACCAACGACGGCGCTCGACGTAACGATCCAAGCCCAAATCCTCGATATGCTGCGGCAAATTAAGGCGGAATCCGACATGTCGATTCTGCTGATCACCCATGATCTTGGTGTCGTCGCAGAAATGGCTGATTACGTGGTCGTGATGTATGCTGGCAAAGTCGTGGAGGAAGGGGAAGTGACTGCGTTATTCGAATCGCCGAAGCATCCTTACACGCAAGGGTTGTTGAAGTCGAAGCCGGTGCTCGGACAGCGTCAGGATGAGCTGTTTTCTATTCCAGGCCAAGTGCCAAATCTGCTCGATTTGCAGCCTTCGTGTTATTTTCAGGACCGTTGCGCGCATTGCATGGAGATTTGCCGCACGAAAGAGCCGGCGTTGAAATCGCTTGGAGGCGGCCAGAAAGCTGCTTGCTGGTTGTATGAGGAGGAGAAGCGCCATGGGTGAGCCGCTGCTGACAGTACGGCATTTGAAGAAGTATTTTCCAATTAAAACAGGGCTCCTGCAGCGGACGACCGGACAGGTGAGGGCGGTGGACGACATTAGCTTCGCCATTCAGCCTGGGGAAACCTTCGGTCTGGTGGGAGAATCGGGCAGCGGGAAGAGTACGGTCGGTCGCAGCATCGTTCGTTTGACGGAGAAGACGGACGGCGACATTCTGTTTAAGGGCACGGACCTTTACTCACTGGGGGATGAAGAGCTTCGCCAGTTGAGACCCAAGCTGCAGATGATTTTTCAGGACCCGTATGGTTCCTTGAATCCCCGAATTCGGGTGGGCGATGCCATCGGTGAAGCTTTGCTCGACCACGGGTTGCTGCCGAAGGCGGAAATCCGCGACCGGGTGCTGGAGGTGCTGGCTTCCTGCGGGCTGTCCTCCTATCATATTGATCGGTATCCGCACGAATTCTCCGGCGGACAGCGTCAACGGATCGGGATCGCTCGTGCGCTGATTCTTAACCCCGAGCTGATGATTGCCGATGAGCCGGTCTCTGCACTGGACGTATCGATTCAGGCGCAAATCATCAACCTGTTCCGTAAGCTGCAGGAGACGCGCGGGCTTACGTATTTGTTCATCTCGCATGACCTTAGCGTTGTGGAGCATCTGTGCACACAGGTTGGGGTGATGTATTTGGGCGGAATGGTTGAAATGGCCTCGCGGGATGAATTATTCCGCCATCCGTTGCACCCCTATACCAAAGCGCTGCTCTCTGCGGTGCCGCTGCCGATTCCGCGCATGAAGCGGGAGCGGATTATTTTGAAGGGTGATATTCCGAGTCCGGCGAACCCGCCTTCGGGCTGCAAATTCCATACGAGATGCCCGTTTGCTACGGAAGAGTGCAAGCAGCGGGTACCGGAATTCCGCGACATGGGCGGAGGGCATTTTGTGGCGTGCCATTTGGTATAGTGTGAGGTAGAGTAGAGCGAATTAGTTATATAGTTAGGGAGGTCATGCTTTTGACACCACCAAAAACCAGCTTGCCGCAGCTCTATGCGCTGCGATTAGAGAGGATTCAGGCGAAGGGCATCCAAGGGGCGGAGCTCATGGAGCTGCTGGAGCGTAAGGACGCCGATGAATTGCAGCAACGAGTAGACCCGGAGCTGCAGTGGGGCGGATTTGTGGAATACCTCCAGGAGCATTTGGATGAGGTGAAGATTGCCCTATCAGAAGGCTACCGATTTAAATTTATGACCGTAGGCGGCCTGCGAAGCTTGCTGGAGATCAAATTCGGGTTGCAGGCGGAGCGGGATTATGTTTTTGACAACAACCGCTTTGCTGGCGTTAGATTGCATCGGGAAGCTTACCAGCAACTCAGAGCTTTGGCTCCTGACTATTGGGAGATTTTGATTGATCAGGAGGACCCGGATACGGGAACTCTCGAAATGCGCATTGAACACAAATATGCAGATTGATTTGCATTCTATTGAACTTAAGGCGGCGGCCTTAAGTTCCTTTCTTTTTGTAGATATGAGAAAGTATAAAATTCGGGGGATCGGCAAGAGATGAGGCCCGGGCCGGGTCTTTCTTCGTACAACTGGTTTGAATTCTATCCTAGCTGGAAATGATAGATACGAGAATGTTCAACTCTATCTATTTGAAGGGCGGGATGATGCGATGAAACAGATCATGTTGATTACGGACGGGTGTTCGAATGTCGGGGAAAGTCCGGTGATGGCTGCGGCGCTGGCAAGGCAGGAAGGAATCACGGTCAATGTGGTAGGGATTGTCGATTACGGTACGATTGGCGAGCTGGGGAGTCAGGAGATCGCTGAAATCGCCAAGGCTGGCGGCGGGATGAGCCGGATTGTCGGCACCGAGAACCTGGCGCAGACAATGCAGATGATGACGCGCAAAACGGTCGTTCAGACGATTCAACAGGCGGTCCATAAAGAGATTCGGCAGATCCTCGGCGATCAGACGGTGAGTGACTTGCCGCCGGAGCAGCGCTCCCAGGTCGTTGAGGTGATCGATGAGCTGAGTGAGAACAGCTCGCTGCAGGTGGCGCTTCTGATTGATGCCAGCGCCAGCATGAAGCCGAAGCTTCGGGCCGTGGAGGAAGCGATTCGAGATATGATGCTGAGCTTGAGCTCGCGGAAAGGGGAGAGTCAACTGGCGGTCTTCCATTTTCCCGGAGCCCATAGCGGAGAGGATGCCGTTCTGGATATGGATTGGACCAGCGATCTGGGATCGGCTCGTTCGATCTTCCAACGCCTCGTCATGAGAGGGGCTACGCCAACGGGACCTGCGCTTCTGAAGGTGATGGATTTTATGCGATATGGTACACTGAATGAACATGGTAAGTCTTGGCGTGAGAAGACGGAGGGACAAGATGGAATCCTCGGCGACTACGTCGTCTAAGATTTCCCTGCCGCAGGGAACGCGGATTATCGGACGCTGGAATGGCGGCCGGTATGTGATCCAGCGTCTGCTCGGGCAAGGGGCTAACGGCGTTGTATTCCTGGTGAAACGGGAGAAAAACGGAAAATTATACGCTCTGAAACTGGGCTTTGATACGCTGGATATTCAATCGGAAGTTAATGTGCTGAAAGCGCTGCAGCGTCAAGGCCGGCGGCGGGGGGCGGCGGAACGGGATCTCAATTACCTGGTGGAGGTGGACGATTTCACTTACCAGGGAAGGGAGATTCCTTTCTACGTTATGCGCTATGTGCAAGGGGAACCGTTGCGCGCCTTCTTGGCTCGTCGGGGCCCGCGCTGGCTGGACGTGGCCGGCCTTCAACTACTGCAACAGCTCGGACAGCTGCACCGCTCCGGCTGGGTGTTTGGTGACCTTAAGCCGGAGAACGTGCTCGTAGGGGCTTATGGCGAGGTCGAGCTGATTGATTACGGCGGCGTGACCAGTGAAGGGCACAGCGTCAAGCAGTTCACAGAGTGGTACGACCGCGGCTTCTGGGGAGCGGGAAGCCGTACGGCAGATCCTGCGTATGACTGGTTCTCCTTCGCGGTCGTCTGCATTCATATGCTTGCTGAGAGTGCACTGAAGAAGGCAGCGACTCAGCTGCCGCAGACGCGCAGCCGGAGCGATCTTCTAGCCATCGTCGATGGACATGAGGCGTTGGCGCCGTATCGCGCTTGGCTGAAGCGGGCGCTGCACGGGGAGTTCAGCGATACAGCGGAAGCGTGCCGGTTATGGAAGGAGATAGTCACTCGCCGTATCACTCCGCGGCGCCGGACGCGGCCTGGGACCCCGGGATGGATCGTCGGGGCGTTTGCGGTATCGCTGACCTTGCTTGCCTGTGCGCTTTATTTAACTTTCCGGTTTTAGGTTGGCCGCTGCCTTCCTCAGCTAACGGACACCAGAGACGCTATTCACTCGTCATTGGACTTCCTCCGATTCTAGCTAAGATGAACGTAAAACAAAGACAGCCCTCCAAATTGCTACATCTCGTAGGTTAAAATGGATAGTGTAGTATAAACCAAACCATTTCAGAGCTACATAGCAAAGGAGAGCTGATACTATGCAGTCTACCA